>JBEBSM010000290.1:0-5275 GCA_040394315.1 Lujinxingia vulgaris | reverse complement strand
AGCATTCGTCGATGCCTACACCCACGAACTCAAACTCGCCTCCGAACGCATGGAAGCCCACAGCCAACATTTACTCACAATCCGTGAACAAGCCCTCGGAAAACTCAAACAAACCATGACCACAGACACCCACGCATTCGACCGCGCCCTTACCCTGTTTTGCGAAACCTACGGCCTAAAACAGCGCTTCACCACAAACCACCAATATGCCGACTGGTTTTTAGCGTCCGACAAGCCTCTCATACTTGGCGAATTCTAATCCCCCGCATTTCCCCGTCCCCAAAATCCCTCTCGACCTGTCACGGTTTGGCTGACAAGATTAAAAAGAGCATATCTATTGATACCCAGTGAGGGACTTTTTAATCATGGCCAACGAGACAAGTAAAGACATCGAGCTTACGTCCGACCTAAAAACTCAATCCACCACAAACGAGGCGGTTCTCTCTGCGCTAAGTCCACTCTCCGGCGATGAAACTTCCTTACCGAAAGCAGACCTCCCTGTTGAAGCTTATGCAAAGTCCATCAGCACCATTGTCGAAAGCTCGGCGTTCGTACACTTAATCGCCAAAGATCCTACCCGACAAGCAATCCTACGCGTTGTGATGAAAGACATCGAAGAACGATACAATATCGTCCCTATTGATGGATTTATGCACGCGACCGGCAGCCTGTTCGACTACCTCCTCTCCGCTCTCCATGACAGTGAAACACCCGAAAAACGCCACTGTGTCATCATTGATCAATGGTCCAACGAGCTCATTCACGAAACACAAGTCGACTCATTTCGTGCATGGATTACCAAGTTTCATGCCGACGGCCACAGCCTCATATTAGCAACCGCAAATCATCTCGACGCAGCCCCGCCCGGCCAACGTGAACGGATCCCGCAATTCATCCTTGCACAAATTAAACGCCCTCTCACCGCCGAACAAAGAGCATATATTGAAAAGCTAACACTTCCCGGTGTCGCCGTTAGCACCTCCACCGCCATCGCCGGCGTAGTCGGTTTTCTGTTAGGCGGCCCGCTTGGCTCAGCACTGGCAGTATCGGCTACTGCTATCGGTGGAGCTGGCGTAGCCTTCGCGCTTACCGGTGGCAGAGAACACCAAGAAATGCTCCCCAAAATTGCCGAAGAAAACCTGCAGGATTTATCCTACTACCTTCAATATTATTGGAGGATATTTAGAAGTTCCAACGATGTGCCGCTAAATAACACAGAGAGCACGTATCAAGATGAACTATTCTTGCATGCCTCCGAAGAACTACATTCAGCCGCACATCTTTTAATGGGTGTTTCGGAAGTTTCGGAAGTTTCTGATTCCAAGCATGAAACAGAAGCGTTTCTTCCACCGAAACAAAAAGCTGCTCTCCGCGCAACTGCGAACATTTTGCCGAACTGGTTCAACCCATCCGAACTACTCAGGTCTGCAAGAAGCTTCGTCGGACTCGATGAAGAATCGTTCGTGGATGAATCCATGATTGGTTTAACAAAAGCCAGTGAAGAAACGCAAAGTTGGAACGAGTTCCTAAAATATCTCGCAGAATACGACCTCAGAATCACCGAAGAAACCGCTTGCCTCGGGTTTAATTTAATGCCGGAAGCCCCCACCCAAGACCTGGCTCTTTATCTTCTTCGCGTTAATCGGACACCACTTCAATTTGCAGTCAGCCTCTTCCGTAGCAGTGACTTGGACGATTTATTTGCCGACTTCGACCCTACCGAAAACGAGCCGTCAGAATTTCTCGAACAGAAATTCAATGATTGGAAACATAACAAACATATAGATATTCAAAAGGTCGAGAAAAAAACAACATCCAACCAACTCGGTCAAATAATTCAAAACCGACAAGACCGACCAATGCGCCGCTTATACAAGGCTCTTGTAGAACTCAGTGATGAACGCAAGCTGGATACCAATCTTTCATCACTTGAAGACTACCAAAACCTTGTCGGTCCAATGGAAGCGCGTTTTTGTGAATGGGTCTATTCACGCCTCGAAACCCGCAATCTTATCGATGGGCTTGAAGGAGATATTTTACGCGCAAGCGACGTCCATGACCTGGCAGAAAGACTTAAAATCCCTATGCGCGATCTTAAATCGCTTCCTACACGCGACAAATTACGAAAAGTACTGATTAAACTTAATATTTACGAGCCGGAGCTACCTGCCGCTATAGACGACGGCCTCAGCCGGATTCGTTCGGCTTATAATTTCCTAAGCAATGAAGAACGAGAAACTATCGAACAAAACCGAGACGTTGTCGGTGAGCAAACTAGATGCCGCCAGGGGCTGGAGCGTCTGCTCAAGGTCATTGGGCATTTTATCTGGGACGGGAGCTCACCAGAAACCCGAGAGATAATTCGCGATCTCATCGCGAACGGAAATTACGGCCTGAATAGCAAAAACATGCCATCCACGCTGCATGATGGCACAGCAGGAAAACTCAATCATCTTCTGAATGACCTCTCGAAAACCTTTCAAGAACAAGGAATCGAGCCCATCTTTTTGCGCACCGAAGCGAAAGGAGAACTATGGCCTCACAACACCGTGTTCCAACCTGTAAACGCATTGGCCAGCGCACTCAACGACGTCACTCATGACCGCTCTAAACTCTCCGACGAACAACTAGAAAAAATTCAAGCTAATTTGCCCACAAAGATCGAAAAGTTCCTAGAAGTTGTCAATTCCGGCCTGCTTCGCGTTCCCACGCCGATTCAATTTTTCCGACGCCACGACGACGGCCATGGCCTCCACTACGAAGGCTACACGGCCGAGGAAAAGCGGCTGTTTTTCTACGAAGTTGACCAGGAATACGAACTGAATAAACCCTACCTGTTCCTCTCGGCCACCAACCCATCCGCAGTCGACATGGTATGCGTGGCCATCCCCCCTGCTTTTCAATAACACGCCCTCAAGTCACGTGCACAATTCTCCGCGTCGCCGCCGAAATCTCCGCAGCAAACGCCGCACTTTTGAGCGGCGTCCATCTTTCGCGATTACGCGCCATCAATTGCATAAACCCAACGACCGGATCGATGCCCTGACGGCGGGCTTCCCGGGCAACGCGTCGGATCAACAACCGACGCATTCTCGCAAACCCGTGACGGTTCCGCATCACCGTGCACCCCAACACCATGTTGTGATAAATCTGCGTGCAAAACTCACCGTGAAGCCATGGATTCTGGTCGATTTCCACCAGCCAACAAGCTCCCGGCCCGACCCACCTGTGCACCTGATCCGTTTCAAACATCTGCCCGAACCCAAACACCTGATTACTCGCCGACGTCGCACTTGAGCGCAATACGCTTGCCATCACCGGCCTGAGTTCGCACAAATCCTTGATAAATGCACGCGCGTGAATCTGGAGTGAAACCGACATCCCATGCCGCTCGAACTTCAGCCCAATCGTATTACTCCCCCACTGCTGCGCCGCCGTTGCCAGGCGAGCCGCGTTCGGAAAAATTCCGCACAAACGCATCAATGCCATCGCCGGATCGTCGACTACCATTCGGTAATCATGATCCTCACCACCGCCCGCGTAATATTGCGAGCCCGTCAAAAACAACGCCGCGTCGATCCGGGCGGCGAGCATCATCATTTCACGATTAAGCGCATTGCGAACACGATTGGTATCCGGATTCAAAGCGCGAACTGATGTATTCATGCAAACTCCACTGCTTGAGAAACCGACGAAAGCGTCATCTGTAAATCCGAAACCACGTAATCTCTATTGAGCTGCACCCGCGCTCGTGCATCAAGCACACCATCCCAAACTCCAGGCGATTGTCCCGCCCAGCCTCGCATCACCTGCAAAAAACACCTTTGGTACCGCAAATACTGTTCTGAGACTTCCTGCTCCTCGCGATCCAGAAAACACGCCAGCGCATGCTCGCTTTCGAGATGTTCATACCGAAGCAAATAACGCCGTTCCGGCCACGCATCGACACACATTGTTTCCTGCAATTCATGCCGCCAATTTGAATACTGCGACCTCACCATCGCACGCGCCTCCGCCTCGTCCAAACCAGCAACCATCAGGCGCGCGACACCAGAAGCCATCAGCGTCGAAACTCCGCGATCGATCAAACACACAACACCAGGCTGCTGATTTGCCCAGGCCAATCGACTGAAATAACCCGCTAATTCATGCGCAAAAACCTCCGATACAGGCAAACTCTGCAAACGCTCCATGAAACCAGGCACCAGGGAACGAGCCGACGGCACCACCACCGACGCAATCCCACGCGCACCCAACATCTGCGCCACTGCAACCGCTACCGTCGTTTTTCCCGTGGTGTCGGTCCCGTCAAATTCCACAATTATTGCCGAGCACATGCCGCGCATATCCCCTCCTCACAACCATTTTGTCATTGCATTCAGAATGCCCGAAATCTTTTCAACGGCAAGTGAAATCAAACGTCCGGACTTCACAGAAAAAAGAATTGCTTCTGACACTCGCTCATTAAATTCACATCCCCCTAACGCACACCGACAACCTTGCTGACTGTTCAGCTTCACAAAGTTCCTTCCCTACAATCTTTCGAGTTTATCTGTCAGCAATGCCCTCGAAACGCGTTTCATCAGTAGGTCGCAGCAAACAGCCGCAACATTCTACTTTATCCAATTCAGGAGCACGCCCATGAGCCGTCCGAAAAACAAACTTCAGAAATCTTCCAAAAACACTTCAATGCAAAAAAGCCAGTCCCGCAAAAATGCGACTGTTTTCGAGCAGAAGTTCCGCGTCGGAAAATCCATTGATGTCGGCGTCGAGGTCGCCGTCAATAACAACAGACCCGTCATTCGGACTTCTCAGGAACTCGATGTTCTGGGATTAGTTGAAGATTTCCTAACAGTCTTCTCAAAAAAATGACTTAATCAAAAACCTCTTAAAACCACAAAAAAAGGCCGGCTTTTCAGCCGGCCTTTCTCTAATTTCCCCCGTCAATCAACAAACATCTCTCAATGTTTGTGCGCGCTACTCTTTGCAGCAGGAGCTGCTTTCGCACCCGGAGTCGCTTTCGCACCGTGTGCACCGTGTGCATCATGTCCGCCGTCCACCGGCGTTCCCGCCAGGTCATGAACATGCTCGATGTAGTGCATCAACTCGACGTAAGCAGCCACGTACGCTCTGCCCGCTTCCACGTTATGCGCGCTGTGCGCCTTTTTCTCACGCGCATCCGCAAAACGTTTCGCAATACCGTCTTTCACCTGCTTTTGAACCAGCGCTTCCACCTTCGAAATACTCCCGGACGCAAGCGCTGCGGCACCTGTGC
>JBEBSM010000289.1:0-5280 GCA_040394315.1 Lujinxingia vulgaris | reverse complement strand
GCGCCGCATTGCTTTCTTCGTCGTTTCCAAGACCAGCGGAACGACGACGACTCTGAATTTCGCGCTGGGCCAGGTGGCCCGGCACGGAGAGTCGGTTGCGTTGATGTCTCTTGGCATCGACGGGGAATCAACGGACGCGCTTTTAGGCACGTCAAAACCCAAAATATTTGTGGAAGTGGGGCAGTGGGTTGTTACCGCGCAAAAAGCTATCGAAAACTGTTCGGTGAAGCTTGAGTATCGGTATTCGCTGGGTTTTCAGACGCCGCTGGGCGAAGTATTTGTTGGTCGGGTGGTGACGGCTGGCAATGTCATTCTGGCCGGGCTTCGTCATCGTAAAGACGTGCTGCATGCGCTCGAGGTTCTGGAGCGCGAGGATATTGATCGTATTTTGATCGATGGTGCCTATGGTCGTATTGCTGCAGCGAGCGCGGAGATTGCGGATGCCATCGTGGTTTCGACGGGCGCGGTTGTAAGTTCGGATATTCAGGGGATTGTGGACAAAACAGCCGGGTTAATCGAGCCGCTTAGCTTGCCGGTTGTGGCGTTGGATCGGCATCGGGTTTTGCTGGAAAGTGCACTTGCGCGGCGAACTACTTTGTTGGGTCGTGAGGATGGGGAAATGCTGGAGCTGCCGCATGCGTCGGCGCTTGTGGGGTTGTCGCGAGCCGGGCATTTGTGGGCGGACTTGGTGGATGTGATCGCGATTCCGGGACTTGTGAGCGAGCGTGTTGCTGAGCTTTTGTTAAGTGTGTCGGGGCGGCGGCGAACGCTGCTGGTCGCTGACGGCACGGCGTTTCATTTAGAATTGAAGTTGTGGCGGCGTTTACACGCACAATGGGATATTTTCGTTCGAAAACCGGGTAATATTGTCGCTTTGAGCGTAAATCCGACAGGTGTACAGGGGAATCAGGTCGTTGGGGCAGACCTGGTGGCTGCCTTAAAACAGCGCTGGGCTGCAATTGAAGTATTTGATCCGCTTGATTCACTTCACGGGAGGGTAAATCCGGGGTAGTCTTCGCAGAGATATCTGAGGCGAGTACGAGGTTTGAGGAGTGGTTGTGTGAGCAATACGATTAACGAGCGTGTCAATAGAGTTATTCAGGGGATTTTGCGCGATCACCTGGAGGTGCTCGTCGTTTTGTTGGCGGAAAGCGGCATGGATGCCGATGAGCAGCGTGAGCGCGTGGAGCTACTCGTCGGAATGCTGGACAGCGTTCGGTTTGAGAAGTGTCTTAGCGATCGCGGTCGCGAGGTGGCGTTGCAGTTCGTGTGGGATCCGGCTCGCCAGCCCACAATCATGCCAAAATTGCGTTTGAATGAACAACTGCTCGCCAGGGTCGATGAACAGGAGATTTTTGCAGTACTTTCCAGGCCGGTAGCTTCGCTGTTGGGTTTATCGCCGGTTGTCGTGGGGCTTGTTTTTCGGGAACAGGATGCTCGCCAGCTAAAAATGTTGGCACTCAGTGTAGCGCAGGGATTGGAAGTGCCGACGGTTCGATTGACGGCGATTCGTTCCTGGGTGGCGGGGCGGGTGAACTTGTTTTTGGCACGCTTGCGTTCCGTAATCGAGTTGGTCGCGGTGCGGTCGCCCGAAGAGATTAGTGCGGCGGATATTTTGGTGGCGCAACTTATGGCCACCGCCGAGCAGTGGCCGCAGTGGTATGATGTGGAGGATCTTCCGTACATCCAGACCCTGGTGGACTGGGCTGACGCCGCGCTGGTGGGCGCAGAAGAAATGCCGACAGCGCGTTTGTTGGTGGAGATATGCTGGGAAGGAACGGCGCTGTCGGTGCATTCTTTTTTGCGTCATGCGGCACGGGTATTGCGCGGATATTCAGGAGCGATTGATCGCAAATCGTTGCTGCATATTTTGGCGCACTCCAGCATGTCGGCGGATAGTTCGTCGAGTTCGATACAGCTTTCGGAGTGGCCGGGGCTTTCGGAGCTTGAGCAGACATGGAAAGATCTGTGGGTTCGCGAGCAAATGTTGGCCGGGGGCAGAAACGCAGATGACAGGGCGCCGGTGTTGTCGGTTTTTGACGCGCCGGGAACGGCGATGCGACTGAGCGAGCCGGAAACCTTGCCGTGGGAGTTGCCGTTATTGTGCTGGACGACGCGCGAATACGAAGGATTGCGCGATCTATTGCTGGGAATGACACGGTCGTTGAGTTGCCTTGCATGGATGAACGAAAGTACGGCGGATTTTGTGTATTCGGCGCAAACTCCGACAAAGACTGCGTTAATAATGAACGGAGATTTTCGCGTTCAGATGCAGCCCGTCCGCGCGAGTTGGAGTAAGGATTTACATCAAAACGACGTAGAGCGTGGCGATCAGGAGCGTGCGTTTGGGGCATGTTTTTCGATCATGCGACAGCAGTTTTCAGCGCTTGATACGGGCAGTAAACAACGTGTTATCAATGTGCTTTTCAGCGCTTATGGCGGCTATTTGCCGCAGGCCCGGGCGGTCTGGCAACGACGGTTTTCGGGTATTCGGGAGCTTGAGCTCGATGTGGCGTTTGAGCGACTTGCGCTAGAATTTAATACGATTTTGAGGCTGCCTATCATTCTCGATCCGTTTGATACGCCGATGGAGCGCGATCTTTTGGCGATGCCGGCACTTAGTCTGGTGGTGGCGTTTTCTGAGAAAGAGGATGTTTCCGATTCTGTCGATCGGTTTGAGCAGGCTGTCGTGCGGGTTCCGATGAGTGCGTGGAAGAATCTTCTGGGAAATGTGCCGATACGGTTTCGTGTTGTGAGTGTGCCGGGCGATCCAACCAGTGAATGCACCTGGTTGTGTGATCGGGAGTTAACTTTGCGCGAGCTGAATTCTCAGCCGTTGGAGAATTTATTGCGCGCCGTTCATAATGACATGCTGTATCTGAACGTTTTTGCTTGAGCGAAAAAAATCAAAAAAAACAGGACTGTAATGCAAAGTAGCGATTGGAATTTGATCGAAGAGCTTGCAACCGATGGGCAGGATGGGGAGCAACGTCTGTTGGCGATGATGGTGCGTTTTTATGATCTTCAGTTTGCAGATCTGATGATAGGCTTTTTGTTCATGGGCAAAGATAAACTTCATCTTGCGAAAGGTCAGGCGGCGTATGTCAGCGCGCGGCTTGGCAAAAACCGGACGCAGTACGATGGGCCTCCGATTCGCAAGGCGCATCTGAAAGTTCCGATATTGATCGGGCATTTCAATCGTCGGTTGGTGTTGTTGGAGAAGGTTTTTGAGGAATTTGACGTGCCGGCACATGTGCGCGAGGCCTGGCTGTCGTTGGATACGTCGCTCCGAGACCTGGTGGTTCGTACGGGGCAGGGAGCACGTGAAAATTTGTTGGACAGTGAAGCATTAAAACACGAGAAAAAATAATCGGTGCGTTTAAGGAGAAGTCTTAGTCGTCCAGGGTGCGAATTCTTGCGACGAGTCGGCGGCCGGGTTTTAAAAGTCCGGATCGCGCGATTTCGATGGGTACAATCAGGCACATCTGATCATCCACTTCCACAATAAATTCTCGCCAGGTCCCAACCTGGACAATTTGCTGATCGGCAATGGTCTTCTCACTGATCGCAGGCGTTGCGATGGTGGGACGAATATCGCTTGGCAAAAAATCGGTTATCTTCGGATTTTCGAAGGTCCGCTCGAGCATTTGTTGTTGTTTGATGTTGCGTTCACGATGTCCGGCATGGTCGAGACGTGCAGCTTCGGCAAAAAGTTCTTGACGATTGAGGACGGTGGTGGCGGCGTCATCGACCATTTTGGACTTTTGTGAAATCGGTATTCGAACGGTTACCTGGACGGTCGCATCATCGTTGAGGAGTGGTCGCGACGAGGAAACCTTTAGAGTTTGTTCGTCGATGAGTACAGACGCCGTCGATGGTGCCTTCCGCTCGATTGTTTTCTGCGGATCAAAAACAGAAACCTTTCGAGAATGGCGGCCCTTGTTGGAATCTGGCATAAACGTTGGCTCCCTTGATGAATGATGGTGGAGTAACCGGGGTATCAAAACAAAGATGTGAGATGATTGTGACGGATTTGTAAATCGATTGCAATGAACTGTTTTGAAGACCTGAAATTACATTGAATAATTTCATGTAGGGTCGGGTTGGAAGAAATTGATGAAATTAGGCTGTAAGATTAGCTAAGAAATAGGTCTTTGATGTCTGGAAGTAAGTATATCGGGGTAATAAGCAGTTTGCTTGTTGCCGTTTGTGCGTTGGGTGTTGCGGTATCTCCCTTGTCGGCGGAAGAACAGCCGGTGGTTGAGGCAGGCAGTGAGTCGGCGCGAAGACTTACGTTGGCCCAGGTTCTATCGCTGACCGAAGCGAACAATGAGGAGTGGGAGCTAAGCGAACTGACGATTCGTCGCAGTCAGGCTGCGCGTCGTGAAGCGCTGGCGGGTTTGTTGCCGCAACTTAGTTTTTCGGCCGGCGTTACCAAACAGGCGGAATCCAGTGTGGGCGGTAATGTGGTTCGCAAAGGGGTTGACTGGAGTACCGGACTTGCGGCGTCGGTGATGCTGTTTGATGGTGCGCGTTATCCAACTTATTCGCGCGCCGGAGCTCTGGTCGATGTAAGTAAGGCCGAGGCTAATTGGCGGCGGCATACGTTGCTGATGGAGGCCGAGCAGTCGTTTTATGTTCTGGCTTCGGCGCAGCGCGAGGTGGAAATTGCCGAAAAAACAGTGGAACTTCGACAGGCTTATTTAGAGCGTGCGGAGGCGATGCTGGCCGCAGATCTTGCGATTCGTCTTGATGTTGCGCGTGCGCGAACCGATTTACTGGAAGCACAGCAGCTTGTTTTGGAAGCCAGAATCAATGTTGGCAATGCGTCGGATTCGCTTGCTGTACTGATCGGAAGTAATCCGAAAACGCTGCTTTCCGCCGATTTGCAGGAGTTTGAGATGAGAACGCCGCCCGAGACGGCGGAAACGTCGCGTTTGTTGGAGCGCGCGGATTTTGTGGCTCAGGAGTCTGCAATTCAGGCATCAAAGCGTGGTAAGTCTGCGATCTGGTGGAGTTTTTTGCCGCGTCTGGAATTGCGAGCGAATCTCAGTCAGGGACCGACAACGTTGTTTAATCCGGAGGGAACGGCCTGGTCGACGTCGCTTGCGGTGAGCTGGCTGTTGTATGACGGCGGTGCGCGTTATGCGCGTCTTGATATTGCGGATACTGAAATTCGTGAGCGCGAGCTTGTGATGGAGCGCAATTTGCGTTCGGCCAGTGCGCAGCTTTCCAATGCGTTGCGTGACTGGCAATTGACGACGGCGGCGTTGTCAGTGG
>JBEBSM010000288.1:0-5305 GCA_040394315.1 Lujinxingia vulgaris | reverse complement strand
AGCAACGATTTCCTTCCACCAGCGCATCTTCCAAACTTCACTCATCCGAAAAGAGCGGCTGCGACAATGATTCGACAGGCCCTATGGCCACTCAGGAACTGCCGAAATCATTGAAGCTCACCTACCGCGGCTCTCTCGGTGAAGACGAGTGTCGTCTCTCCGAATTGCTGTATCTATTATCGAATCGTAGGGCTGAAATGTTGCGTAATATTTATTAAATCGCTGTGAAAATTCTTCAGAAAAGCAGCAAGAGTAGTAAATATGAGGGTGTGTGGAGATCCGGCGCATTCATTCAGTGGAAGGAAAATGCGAGTAAATCTATAGAAGTCGATCGGTTTGAAATAGGGACCATCATTTAATCGTCATAAAGAGCACCTGACGGCGCGTTGTTCAACGTCCTACAGGAATACGACGAAATTTAGATTTGTAACGTGTTTTCTTGAAGGGCTGAGCCATGGAAATAAAACTGGAACATGAAATTTCGTGTAAAAAGCATTCCGTACATGTTGAGACTGACAACAAAGACGTAAAAGGCTGCTGTCGAGGCGTTGAATGTGATATGGGCACGTGTATCAGCGTACGCGACGTGCGACGCGAATTAGTTTTGCTCACGGTAGAAAACGATCGTCATGAAATTTACTCGTAGTTCTGTTTTTTTGCTCGTTTTGGGTTTGTCCTTTGTAGCGCAGGTTCTTCAGGTTGCAGCGCAGGGACGCGAAATGTCGACGGCTGATCGCGTTGCGATGTTGTATGCGCCACAGTTGAATTTTACGCGTGAGGGCGATCCGCTGATCAACCTCGGACTCCTTGAAGGACGAAAGACCGTAGAATTTACGCCGTCGCAACCGATTCGTGTGATGCCTCAAGGCGAGGGGGGACCTGAAGTTCATTTGCCTGCGAATGTGACGTACACTGTGAGTATTTCTGATTCGAATGCGGGCGTTTATAAGCATTGGGTTGTTCTGGATCGTGTTGCGATCGGCAACCGTGCCAGACTGGACGATGTGCGGCGGGAATGGACGAAGCGCGGCTATATACCGGAGACATTTGAGGTAGGTGGGCTATTCGCTGTTCACGGCGAAGTGTTTGATTCGCGCGTGACGCTTGTATGTGTCGGAGGAACGGCGGATTTAGCACAGGCCAATAAAATACGAACCGAATTGGAAGCGCGCTATGGCATTGCTGGAGCGATGCATAGTGAACGGCTGAAGTTTCCGGGCGGACTATTTACTTTACGAGGCAAGGGAATCGATATGTCGATTCAACATCGCGACGTGATGTGGGTTTCGGCGATGCCGGGTAAGGAAGATGCGATAACGTACACGATCCCGAATATCCAAAAGTCTTATAACGGTGGTGAGGAAACTCGCCGTTATACTGGCAAGTTGATTTTTGCGGCAGATCGCGGCGGAAACGTCGCTGTTGTGAACAGTCTGGGCGCCGAGAAGGTATTGAAAGGCGTTGTGCCGGCGGAGGTTTACGCAAGTGCGCCTGACCATGCGCTTCGAGCGCAGGCGATTGCTGCTAGAAATGAGATATTCGCTTCGATTGGTGTACGAAATCTGGCGGATCCTTATATGTTGCGTACCGACGTTTATGACCAGGTATACGGGGGAATCGACGCGGAGGACCGGCGGACATCGGCTGCGGTAGATGCAACGCGCGGTGAAGTTATGTTGTCTGGCAAGCAGATTGTGAATGCAGTCTATAGCTCGAACGCCGCCGGATTTACGGAAAACAATGAAAATGTCTGGGATGCTGAGCCGCGTGCGCATTTGCGTGGCCGACTGGATACGGCGGCGGGGGACATGCCGGCGGAGTTTAAAAACGGTATTACGGAATCGAATATTGAGGCGTTTTTAGACAGTGATTTTTCCGCGTACAGCAAAGATGCTCCCGTTGGCAGTGCAGCGTCTTATCGATGGACGCGAACCGTTGAAGCGAAAACACCGCAAGCCTGGCTCAAAGAGGCTGGCCAGGATATCGGTAAAATCCGCGATATTAAAATCGTAAGTCGCGGCGTGAGCGGACGGGTCATTCGCTTGCAGCTTATCGGTGAAAAAGGCGAAGCGAGCATTCAGCGAGAGTTGAACGTTCGAAAGCTATTTGGAGGGCTGCGCAGTGGATTGTTTGTTGTAAGCGTTGATCGGGCGAAAGATGGAACGATTGAGAAATTCCACTTTCGCGGCGGTGGTTTTGGCCATGGCGTCGGCATGTGTCAGACCGGAGCAGTCGGAATGGCAGCGAAAGGTCACACACATAAGGAAATTTTGTTGCATTATTATCGTGGTATTTCGATTCGGAAATTGTACTAAGCCGAAAGGTAAATACGCTACGCCGTAGAAGGCCTGATGAGCGACGGCTTAACAATTCATGATCACAAATGCACAGATTTTTGCGCTTGGCTAAACCATTCAACCTTGCAATACGACCGTCCGCAACTGCCAGAGACCGTTAAGAAATAAGGCGTTGATTAGGTATCGGGCAGATCTTATGTAAGGGTGGCAGAAATGGAGTGACTGGATGATACCCATGCCAAGAGGCGAAGTATGTTGGAGTTTCGTGTGAGAGATGCAGCGGAAGAATTAGAACAGAACAGTGAATGTGAAACGGTAGTTCCGATGCGTCCAAGTAGTCGAATTGCCGGTTTTTATCGCATGTCGCTCGAAGAGCGTCTGGAATGTCTGGTTTCGCGCGGCGTGATCTCTCGAGACGATCAACGCCTTTTGGCCAATCGACAGGGTGGATTAACGCCTGCAATGGCGAATCAGATGGTCGAGAACACGATCGGTGTGCTTGAGCTGCCTTTAGGTCTGGGTTTAAATTTCTCGATTAACGACAAAGACTATATCGTACCGATGGCGGTTGAAGAGCCGAGTATTATCGCAGCGGTGAGCCATGTCGCAAAAATTGCGCGCGATGCCGGCGGTTTCGAAGCTGATTGCGACGAATCGCTGATGATCGGGCAAATTCAGGTCGTTGGTGTTTCCGATCTCGAAGTAGCGCGTGCGCGTGTTTTGGGTGCGAAGGACGAGCTCGTTGAGCAGGCAAATTGCTTGCAGCCCGCGATGTACGCACGTGGTGGTGGCGTTCGTGATATCGAAGTGCGGATTTTAGATGAAGGAAAATACCGTGCGATGCTGGTCGTTCATGTTTTGATCGATACGTGCGATGCGATGGGAGCGAACCTCATCAACTCCGTGGTCGAAGCGCTGGCTCCTCGTATTGAAGAGTTGACGGGTGGAAGCGTTTTCTTGCGTATTTTGTCCAATCTTGCAGATCAAAGACTTGCACGAGCACGATGTCGGATTCCTTTCGAGATGCTTGGCTGGAAGGGCTTTTCGGGGCGAGAAGTAGCTGAAGGAATCGAACTTGCTAGTCAGTTTGCAGAAGTCGACCCCTATCGTGCAGCGACCCATAATAAGGGCGTAATGAACGGAATCGGTGCGGTATGTCTGGCAACGGGTAATGACTGGCGCGCGATCGAGGCCGGTGCCCATGCCTATTGCAGCCGTGATGGTGGATATGCACCGATGGCTGTCTGGCGAGTAGAGGACGAACATCTGGTGGGCGAGCTTGAAATTCCGCTGGCTGTAGGAACGGTAGGTGGTCCGATTCGCCTGCATCCGACCGTTCAGCTTGCGCACAAGGTTTTGCGCATTACCTCGGCCAGAGAACTCGCCGAAGTAATGGCAGCGGTAGGTTTGGCTCAAAATATGGGCGCTCTCAAGGCCCTGGCTACCGAAGGGATTCAGCGCGGACACATGGCGTTACACGCGCGTAGTGTTGCCGCGACCGCTGGCGCCAGCGATGCCGAAATCGAGGAAGTTGTAAAACTGTTGATCGAAACGGGTGAGATCAAGGTGCGCGGAGCACAACAGATCATCGCGAGAATGCGCCGCGTGTGATTGTTTTATTTGCACGGTACGGCGGTGTAATCGCCGTATCGCTCAAAGTCTTGATTGAACGATACGGGCTAATTCTAGTAAATCAGCCCAGTTTTGGCACAGATCTTTTTCACAGCTCAATGCGATAATATGATTGGGTGGGGCGATGACCAGGTAACTTCGAATGCCTCCGCGTTCGGCAATGAATCCGTCGCCGGCTGTTTTCTGCAGATCTGCGGGAATCGCTTGAACGCCCAGATACTGGTCTTTCAATTTACCGAGCTGGGCACTTGCGGCACCGAGATCTGCAAATTTCCAGACTTGTAGCCCTGCGCCGAACATCGGGGTTTTGTTGTTTTCGACAACAATTCGCAGGCCATTGTAATCGGCAGTTGCCGGTTGACCGACCAGTGCTTCTACTTTGAGCTTCTTTTGTCCTAAGATTTTCTCCACATCCGATGGGAGAAGCAATGTTGAGATATCGAGAGGAGGCTGCCTGGAAACGGTTGCGTTGGTTGGTGTCGACGCGATGTGTTTTGCGGCCGGTTGGCGTTGAGCAGATTCATCAACGGGAACGGCCTGCGGGTTGTCGGTGTCTGGAGCAGGTTCTGTCGTCAAACTTTGCTTTTCTGGACAGCCTGCGAAAAGCATAGCTATCAATAGGAGCAAAAAGAGCGAGGAAGGTGCAAATCTAGGATGAATCATACGGGCCATGGTGACGAAAGAATCTAGTTCGTTATTGGTTCTGGAGCTTGTTCGATCTGGAGGATTTCGGAGAAATCGAACCGATATTTTGCTTCTAGCTCCAGAAGCATGAAATCACGTTGGAGCCTATCGCAAAAGCGCATGGCTGCAAGGGAAAACTCATCGAACCACTGCGTCAGCGCACTGCGAAATGCAGCTCTCGGCGTGGGGATGAGCTCGCGAATTACGGCAGCACGTCGTGTGCGGTCATCTTCTGAAGCTTCCTCAATTTCGCGCAGCGCGGTTTGACCACCTGCCTCGATTTGTCCGCGTGCCTGGGCTGCAAATTGTCCGTAAACGCGCTCGGTTAATAAAAGTTTTAGTACACGTGTTTCATCAAAAAAACTTTCGATCCGCCGATTCATCGCACGCTGATCTTGAAGAGATAGCGTACGAATAATCGAACCAAGATGGTTATTCAGGTTGGTTTCCAGCAAGGATATGTCACCAAGAACTTTGTTGCGTGAGCGTTCTAAAACGCCTTCTAACCGTTCTCTCAACAGATCGAGTACAAAGATACGATCTTGCTGATCCAGCATCATTTTGGTGGACCAGTTGCCACGTCGAATCAGGGCGTCAGCAATTTCGCGTTCGATACCCGTGATGACGAAATCAAGTTGGTCGCTTAGTTCGTTCGCTTCGCGCTTTGCGCGGGTTGAGGGACTGTCCTGTTG
>JBEBSM010000287.1:0-5305 GCA_040394315.1 Lujinxingia vulgaris | reverse complement strand
CCTAACTTTAGGGGGTATTTCTCTTAATAAGGGAAAGAGGTCCTAACTTTAGGGGTCATTTCTCTTAATAAGGGAAAGAGGTCCTAACTTTGGGGGGTATTTCTCTTAATAAGGGAAAGCTGGTGTGAGGGGCGTGTGGAGGAGGGAATTTGAAAGAAAAAAATCGGGGTGAAATGTGGGTGGTACCCGTCTCTGAGGTGGGGGCCGGGCCAGTATTGGTGGGGGTTTGGGGGATTATTTGAGAAATTGGTATTGGTCGTTGGTGTGGGTGGCGCGGCCCTGGTCGACGAGGTAATCGAGGTGGGCGCGGAGGCTGAATTCGGCGAGTGGCCAGATGTGGGAGGGGACGTCGGCGTAGGCCAGGGGGACGAGTTCGGTGGTGGTGACGGGGCGCGCGCATTGTTGGAGAGCGGTGGCGATGACAGTTTCGCGGGCGAGTCGGTGTTGGATGTAGTGATCGAGGAGTTGGTGGGGGGTGGCGACGAGCCAGCCGTGGGCGGGTAGCAGGCCGTGGGGTGTGGTGGCGCGCAGGCGGTGGAGGCTGTGCATGTAGTCTTTCATGTTGCCGTCGGGTGGGGCGACGACGATGGTACCGGTGGCCGCGACCATGTCGGCGGCAAGCAGACAGTTGGAGGGTTCGTGCCAGAGCGCGAGGTGGCCGCGGGCGTGGCCGGGGGTGTGGAGGCAGGTGAGGGCTTGTTGGCCGTCGAGTTCGAGGCGTTCGTTGTCGTGGAGTAGGCGGTCGACGGTTATCTGGCCGCCAGATGTGGTGATTAGCGCTGTGGCGGTGAGGGTATGTGCCCAGATGGGGCAGTTGTAGCGGGTCGCGGTTTGCGTTGCGCCGCCGATGTGGTCGGGGTGTTCGTGGGTTAGCAAGATAGCCTGGACCTGGGCGCCTTGTTGGATGAGGGGATCGACGGTTTCCCAGAGGTTTTTAAGTTCCTCGGGGTCGGGTGCGCCGGGATCGACGATGATGAGTTGTTGGTTGCCGATGATGAGGCAGTTGGTGTGGGTGGCGGGGAAAATCGTGGGGGTAACGAGGGGCAAAACGCGCAGGCCGCCGCAGATTTCGATGTGGTTTTGTTGACCGGCGATGGGGGTTGGGGAATCTGGATTGTGGTGGAGTTCGCGGATGACGCGCTCGATCGGTGTGCTGAGGAAAATCTGGCCGTCGTCCCATTGTTGGATGGCGTGTGCGGGTTTTATCCACGCGGCGCTTTCGAATTCCTGGGTCTGGAGGTTTTGGAGCAGGTTTTCGGTGGCCAGATCATCAAAAAGATCGGCGGGCAGGTGGACCTGAAAAAATTCTGTTTTGTAGGTGGGTAAAAGCCAGGGGGGCGTGAGCCAGCTTCCGAGTGGTTGGAAGCGTTTGGTGTTGATGGTGAGATTGAGTTTTGTGAGCTCGGATTCAAAATCGAGTTCGGTGGAGCAGGCGCGGCGGCGGAGTTCTCCGAGCGGTGAGAGGTCGTTGAGGGCGACGGTGTGGATTTGATCGTGGGTGATGAGCAGGCCGGATTCTTCGAAAAGTTCGCGGGCCGCGCAGGTGATCAGGTCGGGGTCGGTGAGAAGTTTTGAGCCGGTGAAAAAGGCATGAAATCCGGCCATAAAACGGCGGTCGAGTGCGCGCTGGGCTAGCAGTAATTCGAGGCCGGAGGGGGTATCGCGGGTGACGACGACGGCTGCGGATTGTTTGACAGTCATGGCTCTTTGAGATGATGAAATAAATAAAAAAAGCTCGTGTCTTCGGCTACTTAAAAAAACGGAGCGAAGACACGAGCGCTAAAAGAGGGGCGAACAGGCAGATTATTTCGTTGCGAAGGGATTGCCGCGCTGGCTGAATGCAGCTTCGACGGCAGGTTCGCGCAGACAATGTGCCATGGTCATGGAGGTGCCGTAGCCGCCGGCGTTGATCATGGCCAGGACGTCACCTTCTTCGATGGGTGGCATCATGCGGTCAGCGGCGAATACGTCGATGACTTCATTGATGTTTCCAACGATCGTGACTTGTTCACTGAGCCACTGGCTTGCGCGGGTGGTGTGGATGAACTCCTGGTACAGGCCGTAGTGGCTGGCACCGGTGTGTACGTTGAAGCCTGTGTTGACGCCGACGAATTTTACGCCGCCTTTGTTTTCGGCCATGACGACTTCGGTAAGCATAGCCGCCGTGTCTTTGACCATGAAATCGCCGGGTTCAACGCAGACTTTGATGCCCAGCCCAAGCTGGCGCACGCGGTCAACGATTCCCTGGGCGTACAAATTGACGTCGACACCGGCATCACCGGCTTTTAGCGGCAAGCCCAGACCACCACCGAAGTTGAGATATTCAAGAGGACCGAAGTTCTCGATGATATCGCTTGCGATGCTGAGGAGCTTGTCGACGGCCTGGAAGAAGTTGGTAATTGCCGAACCCGTCCAACCGCAACCGACGTGCATGTGTAGACCTTGCAGATGCAGGCCACGTTCGGAAATCACGCGCAACGCTTCGGGGATCATATCGAGATAGATTCCGAATTTTGTTGGGCGTGCTCCTGCGTAGGTGAGGTTCTCCGATATTCCAACGCCAACCTGGGGATTGATGCGCAATCCCACTCTTCGGCCCGGATCTATATCTGCCACCTTGTGCAACATACTAATGGAATCACAGTTCATCAAAATATTGAGGCCCTTGAGCTGTTCAATATCTTTGCGACTAACACTGACATTAGTAAAAGTGATGCGTTCTTCAGGAAAACCCGCTGCCAGGGCGGCGTGAACTTCGCGCGGGCTGGCTGCGTCGATACCTGCCAGTCCAGTGGCATGCAGCGTCTTAAGGATCGGTTCAAAACGGTTTGCTTTCATCGCGTAAAACACCTGAAATGGGTGTTCCTGACGAGCAAATGCGTTGTGAAGCCGAAAGAAGTTGTCCTCGAGGCGATCGAGATCGTAGGCGAATAGGGGTGTTCCGTATTTGCTCGCGAGGTCAAGTGCATCATGGCCGGCTATCATAAGACGGTCATCTTGCGTGGTTAGACCAGGGCGTTCCCACCAGGGAACGAGAGAATCGACAAGCACGGATGGTTGGAAGTTGGAGACGTTTTTCACCGCATGAATCCTCCGGTAGATTGTTGCTGCCAACCCTGGTTTTTGACCAGGGAACTAATGGCGCACTAATACGTTCAATTGCGAAAAAATACAAGTATCTCGGCTCGTTTATGTTGTAATTTTACAGTCTGACTAAGAAAAGCCTGCGCGATAAATTGCGCAGGCTTAAAGTAATCATGAACTTGCCGGGTATTATAACGAAGAAGGGAGCTTTTTTATTCGGCCACTAGCTCAATTTCCAGCTCAATTTCGATTTTGTCGCTGACCAAAACGCCGCCGGTTTCAAGAGCCTGATTCCAGGTAAGGCCGTATTCTTTGCGGCTGATCGAAAGTTTTGCATCAAAGCCTGAGCGCTGCTTGCCCCATGGGTCGAGGCCGGTTCCGTGGTAGTTGGCGTCAAACGTGAGTTCACGGGTGTTACCGTGAATCGTGAGGTTTCCGCTGAAACGGAAGGTTTCGTCGTCAACTTTTTCGACGCGCGTGGTGGCGTACTGAATGGTAGGATAATTGGCGACGTCGAAGAAATCGGCGGAGCGAAGATGTGCATCGCGGTCGGCGACATTGGTGTTGATGCTGTTGACGTCGATTTCTACTTTTGCCTGTGAGTTTCCAGGATTGGCTGGATCGAAGGTGATGTTACCGGACCAGTTTTCAAAGCGGCCTGAGACGCGGGAAACCATCATGTGGCGTACTTTGAAGCCGATGGTGGAGTGAGCTGGATCAAAGTTCCATGTTGTGTTTGTCATTTCGTGCTCCTGTAAGAGAAAAAAGTAAATCGTTGGTTAGGATGTTGGTCAGGTTGCTGTTTGAGCGGGTGTCCTGACTACACAAACAATTATGAACGCTTCGTGGAATTAGACAAATGCATAGATTATATGTGAGCTATTGATGTGGTGAATATATCGGCAATTGATTTGAATCTGCTGGTGGCGTTGAGAGCATTGCTCAGGGAACGCAGTGTGACGCGGGCTGCGGAGGTTGTTGGGTTGAGCCAGCCGGCGATGAGTCATGCGCTGAAACGGCTGCGTGAGGAGTTTGGAGATCCGCTGCTCGTGCGCTCCGGGCGTGGGATGGTGTTGACGCCGCGGGGCGAGGAAATGCTCGAGCCGCTGGAGCAGGCGCTGCGGCAGGTGGAGTGCTTGTATCATCCACCGGGTGAGTTTGTGGCGGCACAGAGCGAGCAGACGTTTGTGATCGGAGCCAATGATTACGGGCAGTTCGTGATTTTGCCGAGGCTTTTGGAGCGTTTGAGTGAGCTTGCGCCGGGGATCAATATACGTGTGCGTGATCTGGGCGCGCATCCGTTGGCTACTCGCTTGGAGTCGGGTGAGCTTGATCTGGTGTTGAAGCTTGGCCGGATTGAGGAGATTCCGGACACGTTGTATCGGCGAGATTTGTTTCAGTTGGAGTTGGAATGCATGGTGCGATTGGGGAATACGCAGGTGGGGGACGTTCTGACGTTGGAGGATTACACGAAGTTGTCGCATATTTTGATTTCGCAAGATGGGGATGACAGCGGGGTGGTGGACTGGACGCTTGCGGAGATGGGGATGAAGCGGCGGGTTGCGGTGGTGGTGCCGCATTTTTTGATCGCGCCGCATATTGTTGCGCGAACGGATCTGGTTTTGACGACGGCCAGCAGTGTGGCGCGCGTGTTTGCGGATGTGTTGCCGGTTCGTTTGCTTGCGCCGCCGATTGAGTTGGAGCGTGGGACGGTTTCGATGGTGTGGCATCCGCGGATGCATGCAGATGCGGGGCAAAAATGGATGCGCGCACAGATCGAGTACGTTAGCGGATGGTTGCGAAGTTGAGCAGGATATCGAGGATCGCGGTGGCGCGTTTGTCGTTGATGTCGGCATCTTTCCACATCTCGGAGTAAGCCAGCGGAGCGGTGTCCCGGCGAAAAAGTAGCACGCTGTCGGCAATGGTGCTGGCGATGTCTTCGCCTGTCGCGGTGGCTGGATTCAGGTCTTCGATGGTGGTGAACATGGTGCGTGTGGCGGGTGTAATGTCGGCTTGCATTTGTTCAACGACCTGTCGTTGCTGGGCGGTGAAGGTGGTCTGGAGTTTTTCGTCGACGCGTTGGCGGTATTGTTGCCAGAGGCTGTGAACGTCGTTGCTGATGTCGTCGGTGCGATCGGCCAGCGCCGCGAGTTCGGAGCGTAGTGTAACGCCGGCTTGTTCGACGGCTTTGGTGGATTCGCCGGGACCGCCGAGCATGCTG
>JBEBSM010000286.1:0-5324 GCA_040394315.1 Lujinxingia vulgaris | reverse complement strand
CGGTCTTCGCCACCTGGTGACCGCAAATGGCGAACCGGACAAGTCCATGAAGATTTTGGAAGCCAAAAACCTGGCCACAACCCCGGGGCGCATTTACATCAAAGACGACGTCGTCGCGTTTGCATCCGGTGCCTTCGATGAAACCAGCGTCGCCCAATACTTCGACGGCTCTCGCCAGGAAGCCAAAATCAAAAACGTGCCCGTACTCGATCTTGGCAAACGCTTCGCCACCGAAAAAGAATTCAACGGCCTCTACATCAACTTTATCCGTGCCGCTGACCACCTCGGATCTGCCGTTCCCATGCCTATCGTAAAACAGACCTTGAGCCAGTTGGAAGAACTTCTCATCGACGTATCCGTCAACGACAAGGGCATCTTCACAACCGTCACGCTTGATCTAGCACCGGCGCCCTAACACGCATCCCCCTGCCAGAACCTGGCCTCCAGTGCTCCTCCCAACCAGCCTCCCGGCTGGTGGAGCACTGTCGAGGCCGCACAGCTCTCCTCCACTTCCCTTCGGAGAGCTTGCCTCTACCCATCAAATCGTGACAGAATGTAGTCATCATTGTCCGTCGGATTTTAACCAGCGTTGAAATGCCACGCTGCATTTTGTGTAGTTCCCTTATGTTAAATAAAAGCAAATGGTCTGTAATTCTATCTACTATCTTTGTACTGATGTTCGTGGTTCCAGATACAGCCGATGCGCAAACGCGTTCCCGACAAAAGCGTACGCGTTCGCAGTCCTCACAAAAACAATCCAAACGTGAAGTAACCGTCCCAATTGATATCGGTGTCGGTCCGACTTTCAATACCCTGGGCGCTATCGATTTTGCGAACTTCGGACTTGCTGGGCCTATCTATGAGGACCAGACTTTTCATTATGGAATCCGAATCTCGCTGGCAGCCGTGCTCGATCAGCAGTTTTTGCGCGAAAACGCACGACTTGTTCCCCGGGAATACCGCAGCCAGGTTCGGAAGATGACCGAAGTTCGCTTTAGGCCCGGCATCGCCAGCCTGATTCCGTCGTCATTGCTCATCTCCCCAAAAATCAAAAACACAGCCGTCTACGGCGCAACCTGGGCTTTCATGGGCCTGGGAATCGCACCGATCAGTGGACCCGTACGACTTGGTATCAACGGCGATATTATTGCCACGTACGCCTTCATTTATTCTGACACGATTGCGTCGCCCACTCATTTTTTACGCCCGGGTGCGGAGTTATCGATTGAGCTCGAAATCCCTGTAACCGACCAATTTCTCTTGAGCCTTGGCTGGGCCAGTCAATTCTATATTCCCCAACAAGTCGGTGGCTCTATTTTCGATCTGGGAAGCGGCAACGACGCGCTCTGGCATATCGGACAGGCCTTTTTCATGTTTCATTTCCGAGTCCCCTACACGACCACTCTCTAGAATTTGATTTGCACTTGTTGGTAACAGTTCGCCGTGGTTAGCTTACCTGTTAGTACTATTCATATATTAATTCACTTACAACGAGAGCGTTCTCATGGGCACAATGGTAGATGGCAAATGGCTGACAGACACCTGGATCCGCGATAACTCAGGACATTTCAAACGCGAAGCGACCAAGTTTCATAACTGGATTACGGCCGATGGCACGAGCGGCTATAAGGCAGAAGCGAATCGCTATCATCTCTATATATGCCTTGCATGTCCGTGGGCACATCGCACACTGATTACCCGCGCGCTTAAAGGGCTTGAGAATGTGATCAGCGTAAGCATCGTCGACCCATACATGGGCGAAGACGGCTGGTTTTTCGGCGACGATCCCGAAGCCACCCCGGACGATGTCAACCACACGAAATTCTTGCGCGATATCTATTTGCTCGCCGACTCAAACTACAGCGGCCGCGTAACCGTTCCCATTTTGTGGGACAAAAAGACCGGCACGATTGTAAATAACGAGTCGCGCGACATCATGCGCATGCTCAGCAAAGAGTTCGAAGAATTTGCTGAAAACAAAATTGAGCTGACGCCCGCCGAGCAACTAAAAAGCATCGAAGAAACGATGGACGATATTTATACGCCCATTAACAATGGCGTATACCGTGCCGGTTTTGCCACCAAACAGGGCGCCTATGAAGAAGCTGTCATGCAGCTTTTCGAGGCATTTTCAAAATACGACAAGCTACTCGCGAAGCAGCGGTATTTGTGCGGAAACCAGCTAACCGAAGTGGATATCGCGATGTTTACCACGCTCATCCGCTTTGAGCCGGTGTATTTTGGCCACTTCAAATGCAATCTGCATCCACTCGTAGATTTTCCCAATTTGTGGAACTACGTCAAAGATGTGTACCAACACGACCGTATCGCGCCGACGTGTAATTTTGATCACATTAAGCGTCATTATTACGCAAGTCACGATACCATCAATCCAACCCGAATTGTGCCGCTCGGTCCCGTATTACGCTACGATGAGCCACATGACCGGGATCGTTTCGCCGGAAAATAAAGATAACAGGCAACATTCCTAATCTTTCTTCGATAACAGATCAGCAGCTTTGCACACCTTCTCGCAACGTTCAGAAGTGCAAAGACTGCTGTTTTGCTATCGACGTCCATCGACGTCCACAAACGAGAGAGAATGTATGCTTGCACGTATATCATCCGGCGCCGTTCTTGGAATCAATGCCTATCGCGTAGAAGTCGAAGTCGATATCGCCTGCGGCCTTCAGGTTTTTCATATCGTCGGGCTACCCGACGGCGCTGTGCGCGAAAGTCGACTGCGCGTGCCCTCAGCCCTTGAAAATGCAGGGTTCGAATTTCCTTTTGATCGAATCACAATTAATTTAGCACCTGCCGATGTCAAGAAAGACGGGACCGCCTTCGATCTTCCCATGGCGCTTGGCATCCTCGCGGCCCAGAAAAGATTTCCCACATCCCGCGAGAACTTCGACCTCGCTGACTATCTGGTAATCGGCGAGCTAAGTTTGAACGGTGAGATCCGCCCCGTGCGCGGGGCCTTGCCGCTGGCGGTAATGGCGCGGGATAGCGGCCTTCGCGGCGTTATTCTACCAAAAGACAACGCCGCAGAAGCAGCAGTTGTCAGCGGAATCGACATCATCCCGGTATCGCATTTGCGAGAAGTCACTGCTTTTGTGCGCGGCTCACTCGACATCGAACCGTTTGTTTCAAAGCCCCAGACCAACGAGGAAGTTTTTTCAAGTTACCCGGTTGATTTCCATGAGGTCGCCGGCCAGGAGTCGGTAAAACGCGCGCTGGAAGTTGCCGCCGCTGGCGGACACAATGTTTTGTTAATCGGCCCGCCCGGTTCTGGAAAATCGATGCTCGCCAAGCGAATCGCCACGATTTTGCCAATGATGAGCTTTGAAGAATCTCTTGAGACAACGAAAATCTATAGCGTCACCGGCCACCTCACCGCCGACCGCGGACTTGTCCGCACCCGCCCCTTTCGTTGTCCACACCACACAATTAGCGACGTCGGAATCATCGGCGGCGGAAGCGGAATTCCGCGCCCCGGCGAGGTGAGTCTGGCACACAACGGCGTGTTGTTTTTGGATGAGCTGCCGGAATTTCGCCGAAATGTCCTGGAAGTCATGCGTCAGCCACTTGAGGACGGCGTCGTTACCATCAATCGCAGTCTCACAACGCTGACTTATCCGGCGAACGTCATGTTGATTGCCGCGATGAATCCGTGCCGATGCGGCTTTTTCGGCTCGTCCAAATGTCGTTGTCCAATTGAATCGGTCCGCGACTACCGCAATCGCATTTCAGGCCCGTTGATGGATCGCATCGATATTCACGTTGAAGTACCGGCTGTGCCCTATCGCAAACTCAAGAACGCGAGCCGCGGGGAAACGTCCCAGCGCATTCGGGAACGCGTCCAGGCAGCGCGCAATATCCAGGGCACGCGGTTTTCAGATTGTGAACTGCATGCCAACGCGCAAATGGGCCCCACTCATTTGCGCCGGCACTGTAAAGTCGATGAACGCGGCCACGACTTACTTGAAATGGTCGTTGATAAACTAGGAATGAGTGCACGCGCCTATGACCGCATCTTAAAAGTCGCGCGCACGATTGCCGATCTCGCGCAAAGCCCGACCATCGAAGTTGCTCACCTGTCCGAGGCTATCCAATACAGGTCGTTGGATCGTCAGCTGGGCCGTGCGAACGCCGCTTGATCCTGACGAACGCCATGAGAATCGGGCTGAACGTCAACCATGGTACAGCCGGCTGGCAGCGCGTGCTCAATTTTATCCCATTGAGCATCGCGCGTGCCAACCAATAGAGAAAAATCCCCGCCGCCAGCGCCAGATGGCTTTGCAACAGCACCATAACGCTCTGCTGCGCTGCGGATAGCGCGATGACGATCGGTGATAATTTGCGCGCCGGTTAACGCTCCCAACTCATCCATCAAGCCGTCCGCGCTTGCGATGATTCGAATAAAGTCGGATGAATTACCGGAACGCAACGCATAAATCCCGGCTTCTGCTGTTTTGCTAATTTCCGAAAACAGCGCCGAAATATCGTCGGCTCGCTGCAAAAATGTATGTTCAATTCGACCAATTAGCGTGGTTGACGACGCACTTTTCCCGGTCCAAACCGCGCGAAATGCAAGATCTTCAGGCCATACAAGTCCCGGCACAATTCGCGTTCCCACAAGCCTACGTTCGTCTTGCATTGTTGTCTGTTCGCGCAGCAATTCAAACGGCGACGTCGAATCATCAAGGCGATACGCCAACATCCCACCGTAAGTCGAAGCGGCGACATCCGCACCGCTCCCCCGTCCCTTCTGCAGCAATCGATGCGCTAAAAAGGCCGTCTCAAAAACACTGTCGTTCTTTGGAACTACGCCTCTTTGATGCAAGGCCGCAGCACTCAACGCGACGACGGATGCAGCCGACGAACCCAACCCGAGCTTTTGTTGTCCTTCAAAAAAAGAACGCACATCTGTTTCAAAACGCCCGATGGACTCGTGTCTACCGTTCGTAGATTGCTCAATCGTCGTAAGCACTGCCCGAGGTAGCGCCAGGGAAGTTCGAGAACCTGCTCCAAGCGCACGATATTTGTTCGTCACGGCCATTTTACGTGCCCAGACGCGGCGACTCATGGCTGCAACAAGCGTCCACCCGCCGGCCAAAACACCGTATTCACCGAGGAAGAATAGCTTTCCAGGCGCGCTATATCGAACAATTTCAGATTTTCGCATTTAATTTACTTCAAAAAAGTCAAAACGACTGAAACGCACACAAAAAACCGTGGCATAGATAAATTCTCTATACCACGGTTTTCCTTCCAGCTACGAAGCTACTTTTATTTCCGGTTCGGACACGCGAGTGATTAGA
>JBEBSM010000285.1:0-5355 GCA_040394315.1 Lujinxingia vulgaris | reverse complement strand
TTCCGACGATCGACGGTGGTACGCACGAGCAGGGATTTAAGGATGGCGTGGTGCGCGCGTTGCGAAATTATTTCGACACGCATGACATGATTCCGAAAAGCCTGAACGTTGTGGCCGATGATATTCGTGAAGGTGTCAAGGCGATCATCAGCGTTTTCATGCAAGATCCGCAGTTTCAGGGGCAGACGAAATCCAAGCTCAACAATCCGGATATTCGTGCGCTGGTTGCGCATACGGTTCGCGTTGAGTTGGAACAGCATCTGCACACGAATTCGACGACGGGAAATGCGATCGCGCAGCGTATTATTCAGTCTGCGCGTGCGCGTGCAGCGAGTCGAACGGCGGTTCAAAAGGTTACGCGCAAGCGTGCGGTCAGCCATCGTTTGAATCTTCCAGGAAAGCTGGCGGATTGCTCGAGCACGAATCCAGAAGAAAGTGAATTGTTTCTGGTCGAGGGTGATTCCGCAGGTGGAAGTGCGAAACAGGGCCGGGATCGTCGGACGCAGGCGATTTTGGCGTTGCGCGGTAAGGTTTTGAACGTCGAGCAGGCGACGAATGCGAAGGTGAAGGCGAATAAAGAGCTTCGCGACATCGCCGATGCTCTCGGGTGTGGGCTGAACGAGCATTATGACGTCAGCCGGTTGCGGTATCACAAAATTATTTTGATGATGGACGCGGACAGTGACGGGCATCACATCTCAACGCTTTTGCTGACGTATTTCTATCGTTATATGCCGGATCTGATTTATGACGGGCATCTGTATATTGCGCAGCCGCCGCTATTTCGGATCGACTATGGCAACGATACGTTCTGGGCACTGGATGACGCCGAGCGCGACAAAATTGTGGCGCGTTTGAGCAAGCGTAAACGTCCGAAAAACATCAGTATTCAGCGCTTTAAGGGTCTGGGTGAGATGATGGCGCAGACGTTGAAAGAAACGACGCTCGATCCGCAGAACCGTCGTCTTTTGCGGGTCATGGTTCCGGAAGATGTGCGTCGTGAAACCGATAAGGTGATCGGCCAGTTGATGGGCAAGGACGCGTCGTTGCGTTTTGACTTCATCATGGAAAACGCAAGCGATGTCATGGAATTAGACGTCTGATCTGGCAGTAATTAAGCGGTTTTGGGACTGGTTGCGGCTTAATAGGCTGCGACCAGTCCTTCGTTGATTTTGCTGACAGCGCGGTTCAAGAACGAGGGATCGTCCGGGCTTGTGTGGGGTGTGACGGTGGTCAGCTCAATGCAATCGAAGCGATGTGCGCCGCGTAAAAACCAGCCGGGTAAGTAAGCGACCGGTTGGAATCCAAACGATAAGAGTTCAACAAATGCTTCGTCCTGGCTGACGGGCAGGGTGAGGCGGACGTCGCGCACGCCTTTTTTGCGCACGGTGTCGACGAACTCGCGGATGACCTGGATCGGGTAACTTCCGGCGGCGTTTTCGATGATGATATAATTGCCGCGCGAGTGATAAGTGGGCCACACGCGGCCTGAAATCACGACGGCGCCTGTGCCGCGTGGGCGGCCGACCGGAAAGCTTTTTGGGTAGGGCAGGCCGGGAACGCCGGGTTCAAGTCCGCGCAATACCTGGGCTGCGAAAGGCATCTGGGTGATGATGTTTTGTGGTGGTTCGGCGCGCTCGGCCAGGCCAACGGCGTTGTAAAATCCAACGATCAGCTCGGCATCTGAAACGCGTTCGGTGCCCGGAGCAGGGCGGTATCCCCAACAATTCGCGCCGATGCTGCGGCCGCGTCGAAATGAGCTTTCGGTGCGTGAGCGAAAATACACGATACCATAATTCTTCATCCCAATTCGCCGAAGCGCTTCAAACAACGCTTTTCCGACCTCGCCGCGACCCTCAATATTGTCGAGTACGGAGAGGGCGCCGATTTCGAGCGATTGGTTCCAGGGCGATAAAAAGGCCAGGCCACAACCCAAAATACGTTGTCCATGCGAAGCGATTACGACCGCGAGTTCTTCGTCGCGAAGAAGTTGTTCAACGATTTTTGCGTCAAACATTTCTTGATGAGCAAATTCTAAGCCGTGAAGAGAGCGATAAAAACCGCTGATCAGTTCGGCGTGTTCGGGTTGTCCAAGCGTAAGTTTCATCGTATCGTTTGATAATAATTTGGGTTGAATCGCAGCAGCTTTTACGCGCTTTGCGGCGTACTATTTCGCGGCGCATTGTCGATGCACGGGCAAGCCTTGTCAACGAGCTTGGGCGTTTGTTGACGCGCACGTAGTTGACATCGTGGCGCGGGCTGCGTTAATTGCTCGCACGCATGCGTAGCCTCGAATATTGGCGAGGCGTTATTGCATTTACCTAAAAATTTATCCGAGAGGATCCGATGCGCTTCTCTACCCTGTTTTTGCCAACGCGAAAAGAAGATCCGGCGGAAGCCGAGGTCATCAGTCACAAACTACTGATCCGAGGCGGATATATTCGCATGCTCGCCCGCGGCGTGTACGACTTTTTGCCGGCAGGTTGGCGAAGTGTTCGGAAGATCGAGCAGATCATCCGCGAAGAAATGGACAATGCCGGCGCGCAGGAAGTTCATCTTCCGACCGTTCAGCCCGCCGAATTGTGGAAGGAATCCGGTCGATGGACAGAATACGGCCCGGAATTGTTGCGATTTCAGGATCGTAAGGGCGCCGATTTTTGCCTTGGACCCACGCACGAAGAGGTCATGACCGACCTGGTGCGCGGTGAAATCAAGAGCTACAAGCAGTTGCCGCTGAATTTGTATCAGATTCAGACAAAGTTTCGCGACGAAACCCGTCCGCGCTTTGGGTTGATGCGCGGCCGCGAATTCATCATGAAAGACGCGTATTCATACGATGTTGATGAAGCAAGCGCGCTGAGAAGCTACGACATTATGTTCGAAGCGTATCATCGCATCTTTAAGCGACTAGGTTTGAATTACCGCGCGGTGGAAGCCGACACCGGTAATATCGGCGGCAGTCGCTCGCACGAATTTCAAGTGCTTGCGGAGACCGGCGAAGACGAGATCGTAAGCTGTAGCGGCTGTGGATATGCGGCGAACGTGGAGAAGGCGGAAATTCGCGTGGAAGTCACCGAGCGTGATCCGTCGGTTGAGCTGAAAAAGATTCACAAGTTGGCAACGCCCGGTCAAAAAACGATTGCGGAAGTTGCGAAGTTTTTGAAGCAAAAACCAGATCGCCTGCTGAAAACCCTGATTTATGTTGCCGATGATACCACGATCGCCGTGCTTGTGCGTGGAGATCACGAGGTTAACGAGATCAAACTCAAGGCCTATTTGAATTCGCAGACCGAGATCGCGTGCAATGAGCTGAATTTGGCGAGCGATGCGGAAGTGGAACGTGTAACGGGGGCGCCGGTTGGATTTGCCGGGCCGGTTGGTCTGGAGATTCCGATCTTTGCAGATCTGCAGGTTCAGGCGATGAGCAATTTCATCGTCGGTGCGAATGAAAACGATGCGCATTACGTGAATACGAATTATGGCGAAGATTTTGCCGTCACTGTATTTGCGGATCTGCGCCAGGCCGGTGCAGGCGATCTGTGTGCGCGTTGCGGAACGGCGTTTGAAAGTCATCGCGGCATTGAAGTCGGGCACGTGTTCTTCTTGGGCGATAAGTATTCGCTTTCGATGGGCGCGACGTATTCCGATGAAGGCGGCGCGGAGCATCCGATGCAAATGGGATGTTACGGAATCGGTGTGACGCGCATTCTGGCGGCGGTCGTGGAGCAAAATCACGACGACAACGGAATCATCTGGCCGATGGCGATCGCTCCTTATCATGTGATGTTGTTGCCGTTGCAGACGCAGGACGCGGAAGTTCTGGCCGTGGCCGAGCGTTTGTACACTGAACTGAAGGCGGCCGGGGTCGAAGTCCTGTTGGATGATCGCGATCTGCGTCCGGGCAATAAGTTCAAGGATGCCGATCTGATCGGGATTCCGCTTCGCGTAAACATCGGAAGCCGTGGCGTAAAAGATGGTCAGGTTGAACTCAAACTGCGTACGGAAGCGGATCATCGTCTGGTTGCGATCGATGATGTTGTCGCGGAAGTCAGTCGGATCGTGCGCGAGTCGATAGCGTAAGTCATTGACTATTAAGTCTTTTCGGTGAGTTGAGTTATGGAAACCACGACGCAAATGCAGGCGTTATTCAGGCGCCATGTCGTGGTTGCGCTGGACGTAGACACACTTGAGCAGGCGATCGATCTATCGACGCGTCTTTTGGGACGCGTCGATAAATTCAAAATCGGCAGTCGATTGTTTACCAAATATGGCCCGGAAATCCTGGATCGTCTGGGAGATCTGGGCGTACAGGTTTTTCTGGACCTGAAATTTCATGATATTCCGAGCGTTGTTGGCGATGCGTGTAAAAACGCGGCCGATCACCCTGCGGTGTTTTTGATGACGGTGCATGCCGCCGGCGGTCGCGCGATGCTTGAGGCGGCGGTGAGTGGTGTGCAGGCGTCGAACAAGCGATCGGGCACGAAAGTGGTGGCCGTGACGGCTTTGACGAGTCTTGCGCAGGCGGATTTGCCGGCGATCGGTATCGATCAGCCGGTCGAGGACTGGATTCATCGGTTGGCTGACACGGCGCTGGGTGCCGGGATCGATGGTCTGGTGTGTTCTTCCAGAGAAGCGATCGGGTTGCGTGCGCGATTTGGCGCAACGCCGCTGCTTGTAACACCTGGGATTCGTATGCCGATCGCTTCCGGCATGGAAACAACCGATCGCCAGTCTGGTAAGACGCCAGGCGACGATCAGGCGCGTGTTTTGACGCCGACCGAAGCTTTGCAGGCCGGCAGCGATCTGCTTGTTATCGGCCGTCCTATCTATCAGGCGGCAGATCCTGTTGTGGTTGTCGATCAGATCGCTCGCTCTCTTTCACTCTCTAACGAATCTAACTAAGTAGAAAATATGTTTATTTACGGCGTCCATCCGGCCGAAGAAATGCTCCAAAATCGCCCTGATCGTGTATTGAATATCTATGCAGCGCGCACGGATGCTTCAAATCTTGAGCAAATTCAAACGCTTGCGGATAAGAATGGTCTGACGATCGTACAAACCGATCCGCGCAAGCTCGATGAGCTGGCCGAAAACGGCAATCATCAGGGCATTGTGCTTGAGACGGCACCGTTCAATTACCTGCATCTGGATTCGTTGCTGGAGAAGCTGGGGGATCGAAAACGGGCGTGTTTTGTGATTTTGGAGGCCGTTCAAGACCCGGGAAACCTGGGAGCGATCCTTAGAAGTGCTGCTGCAATGGGTGTAGATGCGGTTTTGTTGCCAAAAGATCGCGCAGCATCGATTACGGCGGCGGTTGTGCGTGCGTCGGCTGGAATGGCGTACAGCGTGCCGGTT
>JBEBSM010000284.1:0-5358 GCA_040394315.1 Lujinxingia vulgaris | reverse complement strand
TTGCGCTGAACCCGCGTCGAAATAAACGCGCCCAGACCATACGACGACATGAACAAACCGATCGTCATCGAGAACTGATACGTGCTGTTTCCCAGCAAATACGTGCTCACCGTCCCAACAATCAATTGGTAAATAATGCCGCACACAGAAATCGCGCCCACGCTCAGCGCAAGCACCGCCAACTGCAGCCGACCGCCCCCCTCCATGACTGAGTTTTCAGATGTTTCAGATGTTACCGGAACCGACGTCATTCTACTTTCCTTACAACCGACAAAAACTTAGAGCGCGGAGTGGATAATGATCGCAAAACCCACGTAATAACTGCCTTCGATCAATCCCACCGCCAGGTTGTCCTTGATGTGAATTTGCTCATTAAAATCGTATGGCGTCACCGCCACCATCACCAATCGCCCAACCCACAATAACAAGAGACTCAGGATATACAGGCCGATCATCAGCATGATTTCCATCCACAACACGCCGACCAGTTTCTCACCGACGATGATCCCGTGCAAAATCACACCGGCCGCGATCAAAAACATGCCCTTGCTCACGCCCACCGCGACGTTACGATCTTCCAACAATTCTTTTTGAGCATCGAACGGCGCAATGATTTTGTATGCATAACGCGCAACCACCAGCGCCGCCATACCCGCCACACTCCAACCCAAAACGCCGAGAACAATCCTCGTAATCTGCTCCAAATCCACCATCTCTACACACCTCCCTACGGCCTAAGCACTCGCCAAATCACTAAAATATACCGACTCAATATCGCGCCAGCTCAACACTTCCATGACGCACCATTCTTTTTCTTCAGACCCCAGAAACTCAACGTATTCAACGATGCGCGCACCATCGGCCGTCGGTTTAGGAAAACTCGAAGCACAAAAAATCCGCGCATTATACCGGCTGACGTACTTCTCACCTTCAAAATACGTCGTCACCGAACCGGCTCCAGAATTTTCCGCATCAAAACCAAATATCTCATTGCCAACACGCACCGTTTGAACCTGATTGGCCGCACGACGATCAACCGTAAAATCGATCTGCGCATCCGGCACATCCATCATCAGATAGCGCCCCTGCAACTCGTTTTCACTAAATTGCGGAGAATACTCAAACGTCTCGATCGCCAGGTATCGCTCCGATCCGTCCTCACCACGCAGCCGCCATTCATGCCCCGTAGGCTCGCCCGGCGCCCGATGGGCACGCACATCCAGCACCGTAAACAGCTTGCCACGAATACTCAGTTTGCTGCCGGCCGTCAGTTTCTCCAGATAATCGCACATCAGCGCCTGGCGACGCCCCGCGGTTCTATAAGCCAAAACCCCCAGTACAAGAAGCCCTACCAGGAGCGGAATCCAGTGCAAACGCACAGGCTTACGCTCACGGAGCGCTACCTGAAGCTCAACCTGAGGCCGCGCTAACTGCTCGGTTAGCATCGTCTCCAGACGATAGGCGCCACCTTCCGCCACCCGAAAATTAAACTTCGTTTTTGAGTTCTGTTCGTGCCACGTACCGCTCTCCCCGCCCTCACTCCAGCGACCGCTTTCCGCCCAATAATTGTCTTCCAGCTCGAAAATCTCTTCTTCGCTCTCTTCATGAACCATCGTCACCAACAACGATGCCCAGCTATGAAGCTGCCCCCCACCACGAAGCTGCTCAAGGTGCAGCGTATAGCGTCGGTCCGGACTCAGCTCAAACGCCGTCGTCTTCGAAAGCACGCCGGTATTCAACGAAACCCGCTCATTGATCAACGTTTTTTTGATCTGCCCCGACAATGAATACAACAAAGCCGCGAGCAGCAACGCAGCAAACACACCCGGTATCAATGGTTGCCATTGAATACTCCGAACGGATGGACGAGCACGGTTCATAACAATCTTCTCTTGAGCTATCGGATGTACCTGATTTAGCTACCTGGCATTAATTCCAACATTGCCGGACGAACCCGTTCGCCCGTCATGACTTCAAACTCGTCATCACCCCAGCACTGCACACTGATCGTGGATTTTTCCGGCCCCACATAATCCCAGCGACGACTCCGCGTCCGCGTTTCACTACCCGACTCACGCGTGATCTTCGCGTCCGACTCACCGCTCTCTTTCAGCGTATATTTTTGCCCCAGCACCGTAATTTCATTGCCCGGCTCACGCGCAAGCGCCATATCTACCGGACGATAAAACGCCACCACCAGCTCGTCGTCATCTTCAACCGACAACCAGAGATGGTCGTCTTCACTGTCGTCATACAACTGATAATCAAACCAGAAAAAACCGTTCGCATGATGCACAATCCGCTGGCTCACCAGATACGTTCGATCCAGATGCACCACCACATCACCCACCTGCAAACTCGTCAAAATTGGCACACGATCTGCGGTCAGCATTTTCTGAGGCTTGCTACCAAATAGACTGCGAAAAAAACGAATTAGCCAGTTAAACATACTACTCCACCGATCCTATTTATCTCGTAAGTACTTCGTGTTCCCAATTTCCATAATACATTTCGCGCAGCTTTCCCATGCTCTCTTTTCAATCGCACACCTTGACGCTTTTTAGCCCGTGCCATAGCTTCGCAATCAGGCCCAGAACCCTCACATAAATTGCAATTATTTTTGATTAATAAAAGTATTCATCATGGCAATCATGCTCCCCGCGCGCCTTCCAGAGCGCGAAGAAACCGCTCAAAAAATCACCCAATCCGAACGCATGTTCTTTGATTGTCTGCGAGATAAGCTTCCCGATGATTTTTATATCTACCACAGCATGGGCTATATTGAGCCAAGCGGCGCCAGACAAGGCGAGGTAGACTTTTTGGTATTGCATCCAAAACTTGGAATGTTGGTAATCGAGTGCAAGGGTTTCGGAGTCATCCGCGACAACCAGGGACAGTGGTGGCGAACAAGCACCCGTGGAAAGGATTGCAAAATCAAGCCCCCCAGCGAGCAGGCCAGACAACAGGTCGGCGAGTTACTCAAGGCGTTTGCGTCGGGCGTTGGACGCTTTTTGCGCGACAATCGCAATGAATTTCCGCTCTGCTTTGGCTGGGCGCTGGCATTTCCGCTCTCGAGCTGGGACGCTATCAATCCGCCACCTGAGCTCGATCCTACAATCGTTTTCGATATGCACGCGCTCGACGATCTCCACGCGCGCGTGGTCGCCGCGATGAAGTTTCATGCACGTCATTTCGGCAACAACGGCCCGCCAACGCTTGATATGCAGAGTTTCCACCGACTCCGCCACGATGTCATCAGCCCCGAGCTTGATCTCGCCCCCAAACTCGGCGGCCAGATAAACCTGGAACGCATCGAGATGGTTCGCCTGACCGAAAGCCAGATCCGCATCGTCGAAAGACTGCGCGAAAACCGCCGCCTGCGCGTGCCCGGAGGCGCCGGAACCGGAAAAACAATCCTCGCACTCCACGCTGCACGCATGCACGCCAGCCGCGAAAAAGACGTTTTACTCGTCTGTTTTAACTCCAACCTTGGCGATCACCTGCACAACACCGCCACGTCCTTTCAGGAACTTCCCGGCAAAATCCAGGCAGCCAACTTCCATCGCCTCTGCTCGCAGGCCAGCATCCTTTTATACGACCGCGGTCTGGATGTTCCCAAAGAACCCGACGCACAAAAAGAATTCTGGCTCGAAGCCGCACCGCTGATTTTGTTGGAAGCCATCGTCCAGGGAAAAATCGGCCCCTGGGACGCGATCATCGTCGACGAAGGCCAGGATTTCGCTCCGGTCTGGTGGGATGTCCTTGAGGAAGGGTTGCGCGACAAAAACAAAAGTAAAATCGCCGTTTTTTACGACGATGCCCAGCGAATTTTCGACCACGGAAGCCCCGTACCCGACTATCCAGCGTCCTACACACTCAACGAAAACTTTCGCAACACCAAGGCCATCGCAAGCGTCGTTCGCACGCTCGGCGACGTCGAAATGAACTCGCACCCGGACTGCGCTGACGGCATCGACCCCATCATCTACCAACAACCAGCCCCCTCCAAAGCCCGCAAACTACTCGCCAATTTACTCGACGAGCTCATCGTTCGCGAGAAGCTGCGCTGCGATCAGATCGCGATTTTAAGCCCACGTTCCGCCAAAAATTCGTTCACCGAAGGTGCTACGGAGATCGGAGATCACAAGATCGTTCTTCGCCCGTCCCAGTGGTCCGAAGGTATTTTACATTCCACGATCAGTGGATTCAAAGGTCTGGAAGCGGACGTTGTCATCATGATCAACATCGATCCTGACGACAACGAGCGTTGCAACCGCAACGCTCGTTATGTGGCTGCCTCACGCGCACGCCATCGACTCTATGTATTCGCACGCGGCAACTGGCTCGACGTCGGCGAACTCGCTGACGCTTCTACCGATGCTCAGCCCATCCCCGTATCCGAAGGATAAATGTGCGCACCATCGCGCCCTAAACCCTCCACCATACTGGCCTGCGGACCATCGTCGCCCAGCGTTTCCACGAATCGAACAGCGTCTCCTTCATTGAGCTCATAAAAGCCCGGATGCGAGACGCTGTTTTCGTGAAAATAAATCTCACGACCGTCCGACGTCATCAAAAAACCATATCCCTCACCAGGAAACATTTTGTTGACGACCGCAAACGGCACCATCTCACGCGGCTTGCGCGGCTCACGCAAACGCCCGGCATAGCTCTGCAACTGACGCTCAGCCGCATTGAATGCGTCGCGAATCGTCACATACAGATCATTGAAATTTGCAAACGGCTTGGGCTCACGAGACACAACAAGCTCTTCACCCGGCACGCTGATCTCAATACTCACCCGATGATTGCGCGCATCATGATTCGGCGTTCGATTGGGAACCTCCAACGCAACCCGGCACGATATAATATTGCGAAAATATCGCCCCAGTTTATCGGCACGCTCACGCACGACCGCTTCCACCGGGTCGGAATGCTCCATATTTTTAAAAGTAATCTCTAAAGGGACCTGCATAGTTCACCTCGTGCGAGCAACGTTGACGCGGCTAAAAAAAGCGGCTGCGGGCGGCGTGCGTCGGTACAGCCCATACTCAAGAAGTAGGCACACCGAGCAGGTGAGCAAAATTACAGGTCTTTCCCGCTCACATATCCTCAAAACATTGAAATACTGCGCCACTCGTGGCACGCTCAAACCAAGATTCAAGCCCACCCGGGCAATTCCCCATGAATCATTCTCAATTTTGTATATTTTCGGAGTTATCCCCCATGAACCGCCTGTTCCCCCTGATTTTCGCAATTTGTGTACTTTTTCTTAGCGCAACCTCCATCGGCTGCGGCAGCGACGCTACGCCATCCAACAACAACACCCAGACCGACACCGGGCTCGCCCAGGACGTC
>JBEBSM010000283.1:0-5394 GCA_040394315.1 Lujinxingia vulgaris | reverse complement strand
ATCGAGCTACAAATCTGTGCGGTCGTTGAGCGATTGAAATGTCATCGAGCTACAAGTCTGTGCGGTCGTTGAGCGATTGAAATGTCATCGAGCTACAAGTCTGTGCGGTCGTTGACCGACTAAAATGTCATCGAGCTACAAATCTGTGCGGTCGTTGAGCGATCGGAATGTCATCGAGCGTCAAGTCAGGCGGTCGTTGACTGATTGAAATGTCATCGAGCTACAAGTTGTGGGGTAGCGGTTTCAAGCATGGTTGGGTCTTATTGGGGGAATGACCAGAGGGGGGCCAGGAGGCGGTGGAGGTGGTCGAAGACGGGTTGGGTGGTTTTTGAGGGTGTTGGGGCGGTTTGTTGTTGGTTGGCGAGTGCAAAGATGCAGGCGCGGGTGCATTCGGTGAGGGTGGGTATGTGGTAGCCGCCTTCGAGAAAGAGTGCGATGCGGCCGTTTGCGTGGCGTTCGGCGATGTCGATGGCGATGTTGCAGAGATCTGTGAAGCCCTGGGTGGTGAGGTTCATGTCGCCGATGGGGTCGTCGTGGTGGGCGTCGAAGCCGGCGGAAACGAGGACGAGTTGTGGGGCGTATTTTTCGGCGATGGGGATGAGGACTTGTTCGAAGGCGGCGCGGTAGTCGTCGTCGGTCTGGCCGGGGGGGAGGGGGACGTTGATGGTGAAACCGGTGCCGTGTCCGCTGCCGAGTTCGTGGATTCGGCCGGATTCTGGGAAGAATGGGGATTGGTGGATGTTGAAAACGAGGACATCGGCGCGGCTTTTGAAGCTGTGCTGGGTGCCGTTGCCGTGGTGAACGTCCCAGTCGATGATGAGGACGCGTTCAAGGCCGAGGTGTTCGGTGGCGTAGGCTGCGGCGACGGCGATGTTGTTGAAGACGCAAAAACCCATGGCGTGGGAGTGTTCGGCGTGGTGGCCAGGTGGGCGGGTGAAGCAAAAGGCGCGGCGGGTGGTGGTTGATGGGTCGAAGAGTGCGTCGAGCGCCTGGATTCCGGTGCCGGCCGCGAGGTAGGCGGCTTGGACGCTGTCGGGGGAGAGTCGTGTGTCGGGATCGAGTTGTGCGGTTTTGTTGCACAGCGCGTCAATGGAGTCGATGTATTCCGGGGAGTGGATGCGTTCGAGATCGGCGCGGTTGGCGGGCAGTGCGGTGCGGCGCTCAATGAGGTCGGCTGGAAGCTGGTCAAGCATGTGGCTGATGGCTTTGAGTCGTTCGGGGGATTCGGGGTGAAGCTCTCCGGGGTTGTGATCGATCATGCGAGCGTCAAAAAAGATCAGAGGTTTTTGGGACATGGATGAGCCTTGGGCGCATTTTTTATGCGGTGATGGAAGGAAGATCTTCCGTGTTTTCGCCTGCGTATTGGAGTCGGTAGAGCATACCGTAATGGCCGTCGTGTGCAAGGAGTTGTTCGTGTGATCCGGATTCGATGACCTGGCCGCGGTGGAGCACGAGGATGCGGTCTGCTTTTTGGATTGTGGACAGACGGTGGGCGATGACAAGTGAGGTCTGGTGGGTGACGAGGACTTCGACGGCGTGTTGGATGAGTGCTTCGGTGTCGGTATCGACGTTTGCGGTGGCCTCGTCGAGGATGAGGACTTCGGGTTGGCAGATGAGTGCGCGGGCAAACGCGAGGAGTTGTTTTTCGCCGGCGGAGAGGTTTGATCCGCGCTCGGCGATCTGGTGTTGGTAGTTGTCGGGCAGGCGCATGATCATGGGGTGTGCGTGGACGGTTTTGGCGGCGTCCTCGATTTCTTCGAAGGGTGTGCCTTCGTTGTTGAGTGCGAGGTTGTCCTGGATAGATCCCTGGAAGAGGAAGACATCCTGGAGAACGACTGCGAATTTTTTGCGGTATTCTTTGGGGTCAAATTCGCGGATATCGATGCCGTTGATGAGGATCTGGCCTTTGTTGATGTCGTAAAGCCTGGTGAGCAGGGCGATGATGGTGGATTTTCCGGCGCCTGTGTGGCCGACGACGGCGAGTTTTTCGCAGGGGTTGATGGTGAAACTGACGCCGCGCAAGATCCAGTTTTCTTCGGTGTAGGCGAACCAGACGTCTTTGAATTCGATGGTGAAGGCTTCTTGAGGAATTGGTTGAGGGTTTTCGAGAACCGGGAGGTGTTCGTCGGTGTCGAGGAGCTGGAAGACGCGCTCACTGCTGGCGATGGCGCTTTGCAGGAGGTTGTATTTCTGGGCCAGGTCGCGGATGGGGACGAAGAATTTCTGCATGTATTCGATGAAGGCGACGAGCACGCCGAGGGTGACTGCGCCGGAAAGTGCCTGGCCGCTGCCGTACCAGATGATGGTGCCGAGTGTGATGCTTCCGACGGTTTCGACGATGGCGTAGAGCATGGCGTCGTAGCGGATCGAGCGGATGTTGGCGACGCGGTAGTCGTCGTTGATCTCGCGGTATTCTTTGGCGCTGACGTTTTCGCGCACGAAAAGCTGGATGACGGATATTCCGGTGACGCTTTCTTGGAGGTGCGCGTAGAGGCGTGCGATTTTGACGCGGACTTCGCGGAATGCTTTGCGGAGCAGGTGTCGGAAAATCGAGGTGCAGACCAGCAAAATGGGGACGACGGTGAAGCTGACGAGGGCGAGCTGCCAGTCTTTGTAGAGCAGGATTATGACGATGGCGACGAGTGTGATGATGTCGCCGATCATGGTGATGATGCCGCTGGAGAGCGCTTCTTGGAGCGATTCAACGTCGGTGGTCATGCGGGCCATGAGGCGGCCGATGGGATTGCGTTTGAAAAAGCTTGTGGACAGGCTCTGGACGTGGCTGAAGAGCTGGTTTCGCAGATCTCTGAGCGCGCGTTGTCCAGCGAGTTGCATGAGGTAAAACTGCAAAAAGCCAAAAAGAGCGCGACCGAGGATGGTGGCGCCAAAGGCGAACGCGACCCAGCCGATGCCGTCGGGTTGGCGGGGAATGAGGTAATCGTCGATTGCGATTTGCAGCAACCATGGCTGCATGAGCGAAAATCCGGACAGCAGCGGGAGCATGAGCAGGCAGATCAGGAACATCATGCGGTACGGACGCATGAATCCCCAGAGGCGCATCATGATGGCGCGGTCGGAGTATTGTCCGAGGTTTTGCTCGGCGAATCCGGATCCGATGGCTGCTCCCGGTTTGGTGGGATCGGCCTTTTTGGCTTTCTCGGAGGCGGCTGAATTTTGGTTATGTTTTTGTGTCACGACTCGAGTTGCTCCCGAAGTTTTTGGCGTTCTAGCATGCTGGCATAAAGGCCAGCGCTTTTGATGAGTTCGTGGTGCGTGCCGGATTCAACGATTCGGCCTTCGTCGAGTACGTAAATGCGGTCGACGCGGGCGAGTGCGTTGAATCTGTGGGTGATGATGATGCTGGTGCGTCCGCGCATGAGGTAGTCAAGGTGATCGAGGATTACGCTTTCGGTCTGGGTGTCGACGCTGGAAAGTGCGTCGTCGAGGACGAGAATGCGTGGGTCGATGAGCAGTGCGCGGGCGATGGTGAGGCGTTGTTTTTGGCCGCCGGACAGTGTGACGCCGCGTTCGCCGACGAGGGTTTCGAGACCGTTGGGGAAGCTGTCGATGTCGACGTTGAGTCCGGCGACTTCGACGGCTTGTTGGACGCGTTGTTCTTGTGAAAGGTGCTGGCCGTCGTGGCTTTTGAGCAGTGCGCGGGTGGGCGCTTTGCGGTCGACGGTGTCGTCGGATTCGAGGGCGTCGAGTCCGAAACGCACGTTCTGGCCGAGGGTCATGGAGAATAGGAAAGGATCCTGGGGGACAAAACCAATCTGGCTACGTGTTTCGCGCAGTGCTAAATCGGTGAGTGGTGTGCCGTCGATGAGGATGCGGCCCTGGTCGGGGTCGTAGAGTCTGGCGACGAGTTTGGCGAGCGTGCTTTTGCCGGAGCCGGTGCGGCCGACGAAGGCGACGGTGGAGCCGGCGGGGATGTCGATGTTGATGTCGTGTAAAACAGTGCGTTCTGAATTGTATCCAAAACTGATGTTTTCGAACTGGATGTGGCCAAGTGGCGTGATGCCGTCGTCTTCGCAGAGGCGTTTGGCGTTGGGGATTTCTTTGATTTCTGGTTCGCGAAAGAGGATTTCGCTGGTGCGTTCAAATGCAGCGAGTCCGCGGTGCCAGACGGAGAAAACCCAGCCCATGCCGATGGTGGGAAATGCGATGGCGACGACATAAGCGTTGAATTCAACGAAGGTTCCGAGCGACATGGAGCCGTCGATGACTTTTTTGGAGCCAAGGATCAGTACGACCAGGGTGCCGACGGTGGCCATCATGACGACGAGTGCGTCCAGGCCGCCGCGGGCCATGGAGAGCGTCATGTTTTCTTTGAAAAATCTTTCGTTTTCTTCGGCAAACTCGGCGATTTCTCGGTTTTCAAGAGAATAACTTTTGACGACGTTTACGCCTGACAAGTTTTCTTGAACGCGCGTGGACATCGAGGCCATTTGTGTCTGGACAACTTTGGTCTGGTTGAAGAGCGCGTTCGTGACAAAGCGCACGGCGATCAGCAGCACCGGGTAGGTTGCCATGCACCAGATTGTTAGCTCGAGGTCGAGGACGACCATTTTCTGGAGCGCGATCGTGTAGGCGATTGCGGCGTTGATTACGTGCAAATAAGCGATCGCGTACAACAAGCGGACGTAGGTGACGTCGTTGGTGACGCGGCTGGTGACGTCGCCGGTAGGCATGCTGGCGTAAAATTGCGGATCGAGCGTGGCGAGCTTGTCGTACAGCTCGTTTCGCATGTCAAATTCGATATTTCGGCTGGCGTTGAAGATGCTGGTACGACTGAAAACGCGAAAGATCCCGGCGCCGATTGCGAGTAAAATGATGAAGATTGCGGCTGTGACGACTTCTGAACGGACGGCTTCAAATGCTTGCGCGACGTTTAATTCGGTGGCTGTGGACTGGCCTTGAACGGCAGCGTCTCGCATGAGCTGCACGGCTTTTCCCAGGTAGGCGGGGATAGCCAGGGTGAAAGCGTTGGTGAGCAGGAGTGTGATTGCGCCGAATAAAAAGAGGCCTTTGTAGCGCATGAAGTACTGCCATAGGCGTCGGCGACGTGCCCTTCGGTCTACTTTGAAGGGTATGTTTGGTTCGGATTGTATGGATGACATGCAAACGGTGGTGGCAAACAACAAAATAAATGCGCTGTGCTTGTTTGTTTGGTCGGCACAGCGCTCGCGGCGTACGCGCGAACTACGAACAACGGAAACTATGCTCTGGCGCAATTCATTTCAACTGTCGTTGTTGAATTTTGGTGGGCGTGGGGGATTTGGGTGGTTTGTGGGGGGGTGGGGGGAGGGGATGGGGTGGTTTGTGGGGGGGTGGGGGGAGGGGATGGGGTGGTTTGCGTCGTCACACCCAAGGGCAGAGCCCATGGGCTAGCAC
>JBEBSM010000282.1:0-5399 GCA_040394315.1 Lujinxingia vulgaris | reverse complement strand
TAGTGCGACCAGTAGAGCTGTGCGAATCAAAGTGCGTGGAATCGGTGTCATTAGCGGCTCGTAATATGAATCTCAACACGACGGTTATTGGCGCGGCCTTCTTCCGTGGCGTTGTCATCGATGGGGCGTTCAAGTCCAAAACCCATGGATTCCATGCGCATGGCATCAATGCCACGGCCGATCAGGAACTGGCGAACGCTTTCGGCACGATCCTGGCTGAGTTTTTTGTTGTAAGCTGCCTTACCGCGGCTGTCGGTATGACCTTCAATGCGAATGGTAAGGTTTGAGTGCTCCTGCAAAACCTTGGCGACTTCGTTGAGCAGCGGGTAGCTCTGCGGCAGAATGTCTGATTTTGCGGTTGCAAAGTATACTTGCTGGTTGAGGCGGATCTGGTCGCCCTGGATTTCGGCAAGTTTTGGCTCCGTGCTCGGGCAACCGGCGTTTTCGAGCGGACCGGCTTCAAACGGACATTCGTCGAGAACGTTGGCAATGCTGTCGCCATCGATGTCTTCGATCGGGCAGCCGGTTTCATCGCGGTATCCAATGAATTCAACCGGAACGGTCGGGCACTGGTCGTTGATGTTCAAGATTCCGTCGCCGTCGATGTCGAGCATCGGGCAGCCGTTCTGGCCGGGGAATCCGTCGATGCCAGCCGCGATGTTCGGGCAGAAATCGCGCAGGTCGGGTGTGCCGTCCTGATCGTTGTCATCGTCCGGGCAACCGTCGTCGTCCTGGAATCCGTCGAAGTCTTCGGGCTCAAACGGGCATTTGTCGAGGTGATCGGGGATTCCATCGCCATCGGAGTCGTAATTGAAGGCAATCGCGGTGCGTTTGACTTCGACTGGTTTTGCGACTTCGACTTCGAACGCAATATCTTGATCCAGGCACTCTTCGTAGTTCGAGAGTTTTTCGGCGCGTTTGGCGTTGTCTTCGGCCAGCTTCAAGTGTTGACCGGCGCGAACAAAGTCGCCCTGATCAAGCTCGTAGAGACCGAATTCAACGTGTGCCTGGGCAACAGCGATTTCGCGCGGTGCGCAGCGATAAGCACGCGGATAAAGCGATTGGTTGAGCTCCTGGAGTTCAAGAGCCTGGCCACGCATCTTTGCGCCGGTTGTGCAGCCTGTGCTGAGGATCAGGAGTGCCAACAAAACAATAGAAATTTTAATAAATCGAATTCGACAAATGAACTGGCTCATTGAGCACAACCTCGTGACTCCACGATTAACTTTTGCCACCACAATTTTTTGCATTGAAAGAGTGCTTTTCGATGATTGTAAAAGCACTTCAGACGGTTTGTGATGGCTGCGCAAGACTACCATGACGCGTTAACAACGCGAAAATTAGCGTGTTTTTCGAGCAGACGGATCCTTGAGAGGATAGGTGTCATCGGCTGGATGACCCGCCCAGGGATCTTCTTTGGACTTGAGTGCTGCCGCGTCCGCTGCTCGCCGTGCAAGCGTTGCGTAGTCGTAGGCAGCTTCGAATTCCGAGTAGCCCCACTCTTCTTTTGCTTTGTAGAGATAGTGGTACGCGCTGTAAAATTCGTAGGGCGCGCGGATTTCGGCCTCGGCCACACGTGCGCGCTCAATGGAAACTTCAGCATCGCTGATTCTGCTGGTCGACTGAATCGGTCCGCAACCTACCGCGAACGTTACAATCGCCAGACAAAATAGGATCGACGAATACAGTCGGCTGGTTGTACGAGTTTGACTCTTCATAATCATCAAAATCCAAGCACGTCATTAAAACAAGGATTGGCATTTACACACTGCCTTGTACCTAACAGACGTGCGAAAGAAGTGTCAAGTTTAGGGCGCTTTGCGGCTGATTAAGGCTGTAGTTAGGACTGGGTTTGGACGAGTTCAATGCCGCTTGCCATGAATTCGAAGGTTTCTTCGTCGGCAGTGACCTGGCGAGCGGGTTTGTCTCCGGCTTTGGCTTCGTCGTCGGCAAAGTGCTGGGCTGTTTTCTGGTCGATGACTTTGCGAACGAGCGTTCCTTCGAGCACGGCGGTTGCACCGGCGGCGTTTTTGGAGACGAAAAACGCGTAATCTTTCATGCGGACGCGAATTGGGACTTCGACGCCGTCAGCGGCCAGGGTAAACCAGCAGCCCTTGACCTGGCAGACTTTTTCGACGGTGGCTTCGATCTTGTACGGACCTTCGGAATCTTTTGATTGTTCAAGTGCAGCGGCCAGTTGGATGGGCTCAGCTTCGAGCGTGAAGGGTGCGCCGAAGTGGCGTTGCTCGCCGGGTTCAAGATCGGTTGCCTGCGCGCTTTGTTTGGTGTCGGCAGCGGGTTTGTCGCCGTGATCGTCAGTTTTTTCTTCTGCTTCTGCGTTGGCTGCAGCTTCGTGCTCGGCCGGCGTGGTTTGCTGGGCTTTCTCGAAGGCCGCGATGTCGTCGGCGTTGTTGGATTTGCAGGCGACGGCGGTGAGGGTGCAGATGGCGAGGACGGCGAGTAGTTTGCGCATGGGGTGGCTCCTTCAGATACGGTGTGAAACACGGACGACAGATAACAGGTGTAGGGCGCGGTGTTTTTGAGACAGTTCGGGCGGTATATTACATGGTTGGGAGGTGGGGTGGAAGTGTCGATCTTTGACTGTTTTGGGTGAGGTGTTGGTGAGCATGGTGGAGTCGTTTGAGAAACACTGCAAAGGCAAAACCAAAAGCCTCGCGCGAAAGAAAAAGGCTAAAGGCAAGGAAAAGCGAAGAACAATAGAGCGAGAGGCAAATGTGGCTTTGTGGGAATTTGCACGGGCCAGGAGCGAGTATATTATTTATTCTCGCCGTGTTAATTCACTTTCAACAGATCGACTTGTTTGCATGGGAGAACACGCTTGAATCTCACGATTATAGGTAAGGCTTTTGCGGTATGGTTGGTGGTTTTGGTGCTGGCTATTGCAAACGGTGGGATGCGCGAAGCTGTGCTTTCGCCTGCGCTGGGAACTCGCTGGGGGCTGCTTCTCAGCGGTCTTTTGTTGGCGGGAGCTATTCTGGTTGTTGCGTACTTTTCGTTGCTGTGGTTCGGGCAACTTCCGGTATCGAACTACGTCGGAATTGGGGTGGGGTGGTTATGTCTGACGATTGTTTTTGAGTTCGGTTTTGGGCGTTTTGTCGCGAGCAAATCGTGGCAGGAGCTGTTTGAGGCGTATGTGTTCAAAGATGGAAATATTTGGCCTGTCGTTCTGGTGATCGTCTTATTGGCACCGTATCTGGGTGCAAGGTTGAGGGGTTGGGTGTGAGGGGGCGATTCCCCGGGGTGGGGGGTGTGGGTTTTGGGCGGTTTGAAACGATTTTTTGGGTGGTCATTTGGCGCGCTCGGGCAAGGATGGCGTGTGGTCGAAAGGGCGGCTGTGCAAATCGCCGGGCGGTCGAAAACAACGGATCACCGCCCTGTGGGAGGCTTTTGAAAGGGGTGGGTGTGCGCTTTGCGCGGTGTGTGTGGGGGTAACAATGTTTGGTTGAGGGGATTTTGTTAGACATTGTCACGTCTTTGGTTCAACCCAATCATCATCTAAAACATGCAGTGAGGAGCGGCTTGCCTACCGGGTAAAATGGTCGGTTTTATTTCATCGCGTTGGTAGCAAGCCTGGCGGCCTTGTGGGTGGCGACCAGCCCGGTCAGAAAGCCGCTGAGTGTGCCGGCCATGTAACCGATTGCGGCTCCAGGCGGGCCAGCGACGACCATGCCAATGCCGGTGCCGATTCCTGCTCCGCTGACGCCACCGGTAACGCCGCCGCATGCGACCAGGCTGCCGTGGCGGATTTGGTTCCAGACTGACATGGCGGTTTTTTCTTTTGAGTCTGACATTTTCATCGCCTCTGATGGATGAATCATGGATGAATCATGGATGAAAGCAGTGCGTTTACGGATTGCTAGCCAAGTGTGTTCAGAAATTTACAAAAATACCGAAATAATCGGCGAGGTTCCCGTCTCTGAGGTGGGAGCCTGGCCAGGCCTGGCGCCGATTTCAGGCGCCTGGCGAGTTTATTGCGGCGATTCAAAATACGAGTTGACGGACCAACCGATGGCCTGGGTAATCGTGGCGGCGGTGGTTGCATTGATCGCGTTTCCATAGCCGGGGATCCATCCGACGAGTGCCTGGGAGGCTGCGCGGCCGACCATTGCTGCGGCGAAGAAGCTCAGCTTTGCCGCTGCGGCGCCGCGGGTCAGCGTGACGCCGTGGAGGTGGGCGAGTGCGATGAGCATCGTGATCTGAATCGGGGTGATGAAGGCATTGTCTGAGCCGGGAACCTGGGCCAGACCTGCTCCAACAACGGCGGCCGACGCGGATGCGGTGTGGATGATTCCGTGTGCTTTTGCAGATTTATAAGACATTGCCTCTCCTTGATTTTGAATTGATCATCATGAGCTATCGACGGTTTGAAGGACCGCTATTTCTTCACTTTTGCGGCGGCTTTCATGACTGTTTCGGCGCCTTTGACGAGTTCTTTGGGCGTGATTTTGCCGGTTGAGAACATCTTGAGTGCCTGTTGTACGCCGATTTCGAGTCCTTTGATGAATGTCTTGTTCATGGTGTGGCTCCGTGTTTTGGTGTGGTTGGTTGCTGCTTTCAAGTATGTAAACTGTTGGTACTGGTGCTGCTGACAGTTCGGTGGAATCTTTTAGAAATTTGTCGAAATCACTGGGCGGGATCCCGTCTCAGAGACGGGAGCGGAGCCATGTTTTGTGCAGTTTCGATTGCATTTTCGGCCGTTCCTGCGTTGCTGATGTGTAGCTAACGCAGGGTTTTTGGAAGCGTCCGGGTTTGTGAAACGAATTTATTGTTGGTGCGGTAAAAACTGGTCAATGGGCTGGCGAGTTTCTAGGTGGAGCTCGTACGCCGCGAGCCAGAGTCTGCATTTGACGAGGACTTTGTAGAGAGTGACCAGGGGTGTCCAGTGCGAGGGGGAGTAGTGGCAGATTTGAATGCGGTCGCCCTCGGGATGGAGCAAGTGCATGGCGTGATCGGCCTGGTAGGCGGCAAGCATGCGACCACGACAATCTTTGAGCGGAGTGGGTGCCCAGACGTAGGCTCTGGGTACCGAATTTGGATAATCTCCGGGCACGTAGAGACGAATCTGGTAATTCTGGTTTGGTGTTTTCAGCTCACCTTCCAGATAATATTGGCCATTTTCCGCGTACCATTGGAAGGCTGGAAAGGAGCGGGACAAGATCTGGTGGTCTGCGGCCAGGCGTTGTTTCAGGTCGAATTGTGCGAAGAAACCATCCTCGGCAATCTGATCGATGACGACGGCGTCGGGGCGCGCGGCTCTGGATTCGTTCGGACGACGAACGACGAGCTCACCGGTTGTGGGATCGAAAACGAGCTCGTCGCGCTGTTGTTCGCCGTCGGTGAGGCGCTCGAGATGCTGCTGGATGTCGGCGGTTTTCGTG
>JBEBSM010000281.1:0-5402 GCA_040394315.1 Lujinxingia vulgaris | reverse complement strand
TCTGCGCGCACCCCCTCTCACCCCCAAACCACAAAGTCTCCCTCACAAATCAGTGCCTTAGATGCATACCCCTCTCCAAAATACTTTTAGCTAGAGCGGAATAATTCGATGTGCATTCAAAATATCCGCGCCCATTGCGCATGAAATCCACAGCAAAACATCCACCCTTTTCAGATGCGATGCGGTGTGCGTTTTTACGTTATTTCCACCAAAAACGAGATGCTGGCACATGCCTTGCTATACTTCACAATTGCAATGCTGGTGACGTTCCTAAGGTTTGGTTTTACTCCGCTATGAATCCGCGGAAACCATGAAACCGGCATTAAAATTATTAACGGGTCAAACCAACACAACGACAGGAGTTAACGACAATGATTTTATTGCATGACAAGGATGTCAAAAAACAAACAGACTTTCTGAACACAGAACTTATAGATCGAGTCTGTACTTGAATTAACACTTGAGTCAGGGCGGCCTTCATCAGGCTCTAAACACAGAGATGAATGAAAGGTTAAGAATGGTCATAAACTCATGACAACAGGTAAGTTGCGCCAGAATTAAGACAAAAATTACTGAACATTTATATGTTAGCAAACAAGGAGATTTTCGTTATGAAAAACATTTTAAAATCATCATCAAAACTCGGTTTGATCGCAGCAGTTCTCTTGTTGGCTTCGGCCTGTGGCGAGGAAAGCACACGTGGCGATGCTCCGGTTAGTGCTGGTAGTCCGCTGGTTGAAATCCAGGCAATTGAGCCCGGCGACGTCTGCGAGTTTGGTGGCAGCCTGGTCCTCAACGGCGTCGATAAGGACAAAAACGGCGAGTTGGAGGAAAGCGAGATTGTGTCCCAAAAGGAGATTTGCAAAAGCGCACCAACGAACGGTGGCGGCGGCGGCGGCACAAACCAAGACCCCGCCAGCCCGCTTATCAAGACCGAATCACTCGCCTTTGGCGATTCCGACTGCCCGAACGGTGGTCAGCGCATAACTGCTGGTGTGGACCTCGACGAGGACGACGAACTTACCGGCGATGAGATCAAATCATCCACCCTGTTGTGCACCGAAGTTGGTGCGTGCGAGGGCGTCGCACCCCTGGAAATTATCGATGCAGAATTTGAGCAAGATTATTTTGGTCAATACGAAATCGGCCTGGAATATGAAATCCGCGTTGAACTCAATCAGTCCATCGATAAAAACATCGTAAAAATCCAGGATGCTACCGGTTCGCTCGGTGACGGTTCGTTGCCCTACGAAATTGATGCCGATAACGATCACATCGCGATCCTGAAATGGGCGCCGAGTGAAGTCGGAAACATGCCAATCCTGGCGATGATCGACGACGGCTGCTCCCTTGTCGCATCCGACAGCCAACTGCCCTACGCCCAAAAACCGGGTGTGCGGGTCCGTGTTACCGCGGAAGTAAAAGGTCTTTTGAACGAAGGCGACAAAACCGAAATCTGCTGGACATCGCGCCATGCAGACTCCTGCGAATTCCAAGAATTCGGCGCAACTGTTGGACCGGTCGACACCGAAGGCTGCATGGATATCGAGCTGACAGCCGCTCATATCGCCTACCCGGCAGTCCTGATGGATTACAAAATTAGCTGCACAGGCATCGACGCACAGAACGGTACCGGCATCCGAAGCCACGCTGCGCCCCTGTATAAACAGCCGATTATGAGCTACTTCTTCGGCGACCAACCCCACAACTTTGCAGCCGCCGGCGAAGAAACGAACCTGTATTGGGAAACCTTTGGCATGGAATCATGCTCGCTGTCCGACGGCGTCGCACCCATCGCCGTCGACCATGAATCACTCAATGATTCCGACACCCCGTACACGGTGACCGTCGAGGAAACAACCGACTTTACGTTGTCCTGCGAAGATGCCCTTAACAACACTTATGAGCAAAAAGTCCGTTATCTGGTTGGCCCCGGACTCATGCAAGTAAGCGGTGGCCTTTACGCGCCAAACAATGCCATCTCGATCGTGTGGAGCTCGATCGATGTCGATGGAACCTGCGACGTAAAGTACACAAACAACGGGCACACACTTGAATATAACGACGTGGTCCAGAACCAGGCGCAAATCCAGGATGGTTTCGAGACGAGATCGACAAACCTGTACAAAGCAAACCTTGACATAAGCATGTTCGACTTCTCAAAAGAAGAACTTCATGAAGTGACCTGTTACAACGCAGACAAATCAAAGAGTTACTCACTCTCCTTCATCAAGCCGTAATTTTTCGGCAAGCAAACACACATCGTCAGGCGCAACTTGCGTCTGACAACCAATCTAAATCACAAACAACTTTGTTATCATTACTTTTGATAAACGATAGATAGAAAAGGAAAACATCATGAATTATCTCGTGCGCAACTCCATAAAAGTAGGCTTGATCGCTTCCGCGTTGTTGGTTTTTTCGGCCTGCGGATCGGAAGATACATCGGGCGACTCCAAAACTCCCAAAGTTTATAACCCCCTGTTTGATCAGCAGCCTATTGAAGCCGGCGACGTCTGCGAATTTGGCGGAACCATGGTCCGCGGCGGCCTGGACAAGGATGGCGACGGCGAGTTGTCGGATTCCGAAGCGACCAGCAAAACACCGGTTTGCAAAGCTGAGGACGAGGGCGGCGAAATCCCGAAAGATTTTGCGCTCTTGGTAGAAACCGAAACGCTCGAAATCGGTCACGCAGATTGTCCCGACGGCGGACAACGCGTCCACGTCGGATACGATCTCGATGAAGACGGCGCATTGTCGGCGGAAGAAATCGCAGCCGGCACGACCAAAACAACAGATCTATGCAACAGCGGTCCCATCGACGCGTGCGTTGGGGCGGAGCAACTTGAAATCGTGTCGATCGAGCTCGAAGAAGATCCCTTCGGCTACCACGAAGTGAACACCCCCTACGAAGTGCGCGTCGAATTCAACCACGAGATCGACACCGAATCGCTGGAGCTCAAAGACATCCTGGAAACGCTCGGCGACGACGCGCTCGTCTACACGGTCGATCCCGACAACAACAAGGTTGCGATTCTTGAGTTCCAGGGCGACATGAACAACACCGCCTACTCGATGGCCATTGCCGCCAACGACGGCTGCACCACCGGTACCGCCGGCCTGCGCACACCGGCGTTGCATCACAAGCAATCGCGCATCAACGTCACCTACGACGCCCCCGGATTCACGGCTGCAGGCGACAAGATCGAGCTCTGCTACGAAACACGCGGTGCCGATGAGTGCATCACCACGATTCGCGGCGTCGTTGACGCAGCCGCACCGACCGACGGATTCATCGAAATCACCGCCGACGCCACCTACATCGCAAACGTAGCCGTTCCGGTAAAGATCGTCTGCAAGGATACCCAAATCCCCGGTTCTTTTTCGGTCCAGCACCTTAAAATGATCCCCACCATTCCAACCCTGATCTCCTTTGATTCCGCAGAATTCCCCGGCCTCGTCGCAGCCGAAGAAGTCGATCTGCACTGGGAAACATTCCAGATGGATTCATGCGAGCTGTCTGATGGCACCGACTCCGTCGACGTTCCCGTCAACGAGCCCAAGCACACCGTGCTCGTCGAAGAAACCACCGATTTCGTCCTCACCTGCAAGGACGCCGACGACAACGTCTTCTCCAAGACTCGCCGCATCACCGTCGGCCCCGGCATCCTGAGCTTCGAAGCCAAGATGACCCAGCGCGCTCCCGGATTTCCCCTGCAGTTCGGCGCAAACTGGGAATCCTCTTTGTTGTACGGCACCTGTGACGTGAAATTTGAGTACGCCAGCACCCTCCTCGAACCCAGCAACATCATCCAACAAGCGGACTACATGATCAGTCCGCGCTACCGACGCGGCGCCATCAACAGCAACCAGCAGTCGCCCGCAGAAGACCTCGACGCCCAGATTCAGGGAACCGCAACGCTTACCTGCCGCGGAAACAATGCAACCGTGGCACCACAATCGCTCACCATGGATATCCTCCAGTACTAATTCTCCACCCACATCGTAAACCGCCCCACCCCACGGCCCCGGACGTCTTTTCAGACGCCCGGGGCCGCTCCATTTTGCCTGTTCCCATTTCCCAAAAATCAGCTAAGCTCCCCAATATCATCCTCATAGAAGGACGGTGTTGTAGCCACGGCTGGGGTCCCAAGGGGGGACATTCAGCTTCCATCAAACTGCGTCAAAAAACGTCGAAATGGAGAAGAACCGTGATGCAAAGCCTATTGTTTGAGTTCATCAACCTTCGTCGCCTGCCAGCGACCCGTGCCGCATTTGCGCTCCGCAACATGCACGCACGCCTTTTAACCTCGGCCGTTATCGCCCCAAACCTGGAAGCTCGCTTGACCGAAGCCCAGGCGGAGGCCAAACATGCCATCCGCATGGACCAGCTCTGGTTGAACGTGCGCGCGAACAAAAGCCGTGCGCGCGGCGACGCGACCACCATTGACCGCGAAATCGACCAGACGATCAAAGCGATCCATAAACGTCTGGAAGCCGACGCCGTTGGCAAAGAAAACGACCCGGTCGTAATGTCCGCGACCACGCTTCTCAAAGATCTGTTTTTACACGGCTACAGCTCCGTCACCCGGTCTGCTTTCGACATCCAGTTAGGCCTGGTTGACGATCTTTTGGACAACCTCGAAGACGGTTTCGACGCTCATGTGCAAACGCTCGGCCTTGATCGTCTCGTCCACAATCTACGCGACCTCAACGATCAATTCCGCATCGAACTCGATGCCGAAAATGGCCGTCCCTTTGGTTTCTCGCAGGTTGACGCCCAGCGCAACGCACTTCATCAAGCAATCTGCCGCGTGATCGTGGCAATTTTTCACGATTTGAGCGAACCCACGCCAGAAAATACCGCTCTGCTCAACGTCCTGTTTGAACCACTGAAAACACAAAACAAAGCCGTCAGTGATGCCTACCGCGCAAAACGTCGCGTACGTGACATCAACCCAAAGACCGGCGAAGAGCTTGACACCGACGCCGGCAGCGAAGACACCACCGCAGACGCGACTGACACGGTTTAATCGTCTCGCTTTTCAAAATGGCATCGAGATGCCAACGCAATCGTGACCCTCAGCCCGTTTTCCCATCTCGATGCCATTTTCCGCATGACCCTCAGCCCAGATCTGGCATCTCGATGCCATTTTCCACATGACCCTCAGCCCAGATCTGGCATCTCGATGCAATTCCCCACATGACCATCAGCTCGTTTTTGCATCTCGATGCCATTCCCCACATGACCATCAGCTCGTTTTTGCATCTCGATGCCAGTCCCCACCTGACCATCAGCTCTGCAACGCCATCCGACACCATTCCCCACCTGACCATCAGCGCTGCTGGCCCCAGCCCGGCCCCCCCCCCCGCCCCCCCCCCCACCCCACCCCCGCCGCGGC
>JBEBSM010000280.1:0-5430 GCA_040394315.1 Lujinxingia vulgaris | reverse complement strand
AGGGCATCATTTCGCATGTAAACAGCCATCCGACTCATCCGAAAGCAGACAAAATTGATAAAGCCTCCGGCCAACAGCTTCGAAGCAACGGCCATTTCGGCGAGTCTTATGCAATGGTCAATCCTGCCAAATCGTATGTCGACCTGGATGTAGAATTAGAAAAGAAGGGCAAGGAAGTCTACAACGACCAGGAACTCGCCCGCGATCTTCTCGAAGACAAAGTTCAATTTAGAATCGCCGGCGGCAACATCATTATGATGATCGCAAACACGATTTTGAATATGACCGGCTCTCGCCCCGCAATCGCTGCAGGCATACGTTATGGCATCGCCTACGGCGACGCAGACGGCACAGTTACCGTGGCCGGCCAGGCCTATCACATGGACGCAGGCTACAATGTGTTAGTCGCACCACAGCCCACCAAAGAAATCATAACAACCGCTGTTACCCGCGTAGCCGTGGAATCGTACAAACCGTTCTCACAAGTTCTGGGTATCGAAGAAGACGATAAACTCTAAGGTCCACCGTTGAGGCTTTTTATGAATAAAATAACGCGCCAATCTCTGTGGACCGCACTCAAACTCACGACCGCGGGAACCACCCTCGTTTTAATTGCGATTGCAATTGTTACTTTCTATCCAACAACCGGCGTCAAAAAGAGCGAAGCCGACATTTCCTGGGGCACCACATTCACACGCTCCAGCACCCAAAAATTCACGACCACTCTCGATAAGTTAGGACACCCCGCTCCGCGCAGCTACGATTACAACGGCAACACCGTCTTTTTCTCCGCGCGCACAACCCGCCAGTCTCCACGCGAAGCCATGCTCGAATATCAGCAAGCCTTCACGAAAGCTGGCATCAACGAGCGCCCCTACTTAGAACTTCTGTCGGCTAAAACCGGCCCCAAACTCGATCCACAAGAACAGCTAGAACAGGTCGCGACCGGACCGGCCATGGCAATGCTCAGCGCTCAAATTGTCCCCACCGCCATCAGCTCCAACTACGTCCTCATGGGCGGCGGTCTGATCAAGGGCGAGCCCACGACCACTGCTGCTGCAACCAAGATAGTCGATGAGCATCTTCGCGCCAAAAAGGGCTTCGATAGCCTCTTCCAGGGATACCGAGGAATCGAAATCTCACGCGATGAAGGCGACGACCTAACCCACATTACCGCATCATGGAGCGACGGAGATTTCGACATCAAAAAACACCTTCCAACACCCGAAGGCCAGTTCCCGGTCGCTGCAAATCCTGACTCCGAAGTTCCCAGCTGTCCTGGCTGCGAGCGTATTACCCGATTCGCCGGCGAAGGACCTGAAAGCCAGTACGTATCAAACGTCTTTGATTCACCCCAATCCCCTGCTGCGGCCATGAATTTCTACATCGAATCGATGAAAAACCGTGGCTGGCAAGAAACCGAATCAAGCGAAATGACACGCCGCGCACTCGAGTACACAACACTGCGCGATTTACCCACGCAAGCAGTGCAACTTGCACGCGGCGAAGAATTCATCACGGTCTCCGTCAACCCATCCGGCAATGGCTCTCTCATCACCACAACGACCGCCCAATAGAGCCTGCCTTGCCCAGCCATTAACACAAAAAAGCCCTCCATCCGTGACACGGATGGAGGGCTTTTTCCTTAACTTCTTCTCATCAATTCAATTCATTTTATTGATACAATGGATTTCTCCACGATCCGGCGTTTTGATAACCCACCGACAACGGTCCACCGCCCGCCGGCAATCGGAAATTCACCGCCCCGCCGATGTTCCACGGAATCGAGCGACTCGCTGCAATCCTTTGAACTCCCATCGCAACATCCGCAAATCGCACACCAATTGGCACATCGACTTTTGAGCTACGCTTGGCCGGAATCTGCCGCCCGAACTTCGCCAGGCCATCCGCAAATGGGGTCTGAAATAAACTCAAATCCCAACCAATCGTCTCCAACGGTAACGCATATTCATTCGGATTGAACATATCGAGCACAAGCCCAATCTCTAAACGCTCCATCGACAGCTTACGCAACAAAACGTCTTCCATCTTTACCGTCGGCGCAGCACAACCCACCGACATTGTCGATAACATGGCAAGCAACAGCGCTGCCGTTACCATCCACCTGGCCTTTCCTCTGCCTTTTTCAAACATGGCGACATCCTCTCTATAAATTCAACATTGCAAAAAAATCACTCAAAACTGCCCACGCGGAATGCCGTAAAATCACCATGCACACTTCCCTGACGCGTCTCCGCACGACCCATCGGCATCGTCATCGCACCCGACATCCGACCCTGATCGATTCGATCAATTTTACCCTCGCGCGCCGAATCAATCATCCGCGCATTTCCACTCAAATTCATCTGTAGAGGTAGATTAAATTTATCGACCAGGCCATTCACCGAACCAAAAACACTGTCCTCACAACTGCCCACCAGGTCACTCAAACTCAGACCGACCCGAACGCCGAGAACCTCCCAACCCAACACATCATCCTTACCCGTCAATCGCCCGGCCAGCCCGCGACAGTTCACCGCCGCCAGCGCAATATCACGCGCACCCACTTTTTCAGCAGATTTGTCCGGAAAAAGCTGATTCACCAGCAAATACAAGCCCAAACGACCGTAATTCAACTCAATATCATGCGCAGCCACGTTCAAATTCTCACCCGTCGTCCGAACGCGTGCTCGCGAGCTCACGATTTCCACCGGATACTCCGAATCCAACAACGTGTCTGTGGATATATGAAACTGCTCACACAACAAGCCACCCCCGGCCCGACACGCCGGATTTTTGAACACCGAAATCCCGCTCCACATCTGCGTGACTTCGTACTCCGTTCCAAGCTCAGTCTGCTCCTCATCCATGCTGTCCTGGCCCGCTATCGCCGCAATATGCCAGCTCCCACGAATATCTACCGTCTTCAACTGCTCATCGACCAAACCCACCTGGCTCGACAAACCCATCACCCACGACGGCGAACTCGACGACATATAACCGCGAACATCTCGCCGCAACGTACTCCCGTAATTCGACGCGACCGCTGCCGCAACATCTGCCCCAAAACCGGTTTTCACCAGCCCCATGATCGAATTTACAATCGCCTCATCCGGCGCAATCCAACTCCCTGCACTGCTCTGCAACGCACCCGCCGCCACCGACATGTCGTAGCGCGCCGAAAAGTCGTACGTCCCCTCAACAGTCGTCGTGTGCTCACGCGCCTCCATCGGCAAACAACTCACCATCGACAACGCCGCACTCACCAACACCGCACGACCTATATATTTCCCAATCTTCTTCATGTTTTTCTCACGCAAAAGGACCCGGCTCTCTCACAAATTCCATGTATTCAATACAACGGTGCGCCCTTCAAACTCAACTACACATTGCCACACAACACTAAGACGTAGCAGCATTCAAAATGAATCAAACTTACTCTCAATTGACATCAGAACGCTCAATGGTCTAAAAGAAACGCAAGCAAGTGTTCACTTGCAAACAATTTCTCACCCGAGGCCAACGATGCAACAACGCCAGCCCACCGAAGACCGCCAACGCCAAATCGCCGAAGCCGCCCTCAACATCATCGCATCCCAGGGCCTCGGGAAATTCACCACATCCGCCATCGCACGCGAAGTCGGCCTCGCGGAAGGCACCATCTTTCGCCACTTCTCGAACAAACAAGACATCGTCCACGCCGCAATCGAACTCATGGTCGAAAAACTCACCGAAGACTTCCCACCCCAACACGAAGATCCCCTCGAACGCCTCAAGCTTTTCCTACACCAACGCATCTCCCTCATCCTCTCACACCCCGGAATCTTCCGCGCATTTTTCTCCGACGAACTTGCCCACGCCGCCGGCGACCAAGGCGCCGCACAGGTCGAACACATCAAACTGCAATCCTCCGCCTTCATCCTCGAATGCCTCCAAGAAGCCGCCGCCCAAAACCGCCTCCGCATCGGACTTGACCCCAAAACACTCGTCAACATCGTCCAGGGAACCCTCCACGCCCTACTCTTTGCACCCACCAAACCCACTGGCTCCAACAAAGTCTTCGAAACAATCCTGCAATTAATCGGCCGCTAAACCACACATCCCCGGGGTTTTCACCATGCGCATATACTTCCCAAAGCCATCTCCAAAAAACATGCAAGCAAACACTCGCTTACTACCACTTACCACACTTTTCCTCACACTCTTTCTAGCCATTCTCCCAGCCTGCCAGACCAACGCCAACTCAACCAACTCAACCCAACAACCCAAACAACCCCTCGCCGTCCGCGTCACCACACCCCTCAACAAAAAACTCCAGACCGAACTCCGCTACACAGCCACCATTCACCCCCGACACCAACTCCAAATCACCGCCCGCGTCCCCGGCACACTCGCCAAATTCCCCGTCGCCGAAGGCCAGACCGTCGACAAAAACCAACGCGTCGCACACCTCACCGCCCCCGAATTTTACCTCCGCCAACAACGCGCCGACGCCGAACTACAACGCCTCGAAACCGACACCCAACACGCCTGCTCAGTCGCCAAAACCAACCGCCAACTCCACAAATCCAACGCACTCCCCACCACCGCCGCCGACGCATCCGACGCCCGCTGCCAGTCCGCACGCTACGCCCTCAAAGCCGCCACCGCCTCACGCGCCGAAACCAACCTCATGAACCAACGCAGCTCCGAAACCGCACCCTTCGACGCCATCGTCCTCAAACACATCGCAGAACCCGGCGAAAACATCCAACCCGGCCGTCCCCTCCTCCTACTCGGCAGCCGCCAGCTCGAAGCTCGCCTCCAACTCAGCGAATTTGACCTCAAAAACCACAACATTTCCCCCCAAACACCCGTTTTCGTCCAATTCAACGCCCATTCCACCACAAAACCCATCCCCGCCACCATCCGCGAACTCAGCCCAACCGCCCACGGCCCCGCACGATCCGTCGAACTTGCCATCGACTTACCCCAAGACCTCCCCGACTACCTTCGCCCCGGAATTTCCCTCGAAATTTCCCTCGTCACCGCCAAAAGCACCAACAACCAGGCCGTTCCCACCAACGCCGTCACCCGCTCCCATTCCGACACTACCAACAATACCGACCAGGCCCACCTATTTGTCCTCAACGACAAAACACTCAAAAAACTACAAATCACCACCGGAATCCAACAAGGCGAATGGACCGAAATCCACCCACCACTTGACCCCGATACCCGCATCGTCATCGGCAATCTCGACGCCCTTTCCGACGGCATGACCGTCTACCCGGTTTCCTCAAACCTCACCTCCGGAGACCTCCCATGAACTTCACCCGCGCAATCCTCAACCATCGCCACACCGTCTGGGCCCTCAGCATCGGCATCATCATCTTCGGACTGATCGCCTACATGCGCCTTCCCATGCAACTTTTCCCCGACACCGCCCCA
>JBEBSM010000279.1:0-5474 GCA_040394315.1 Lujinxingia vulgaris | reverse complement strand
TGTCGGTTGTGTTGTCGGTGTCGGTTGTGTTGTCGGTGTCGGTTGCGGTGTCGGTTGTGTTGTTGGCGTCGGTGGCGTTGTTGTAGCCGTTCAGTAAACTGCGGATTCTGGGTTATGTTGGCACGCGTATCGGTAATAGAAATTTGCCTCTGTGGTTGATGTTTTTTGGGGTTTGTAGTTAGGTCAGCGCGGATTACGCAGTATATTTGTTTACTTATGGATTGAATGAAAATTTTGGAGGACGTGCAGATGACAACGCGAATTGAGAAGGACAGTATGGGGCCGATTTCTGTGGATTCGGACCGTTATTGGGGTGCGCAGACGCAGCGTTCGCTGGAGAATTTTAAGATTGGTGGGCAGCGGATGCCGCGTCCGATGATCAAGGCGCTGGGGCTTGTGAAGTATGCTGCGGCCGAGGCGAATTGTGCGGTGGGCGTGTTGTCGGAAGACAAAAAGCAGGCGATTCAAAAAGCTGCGCAGGAAGTGATTGACGGTTTGTTGGACGATCATTTTCCGTTGGTTGTGTGGCAAACAGGTAGTGGCACGCAGACCAATATGAATGTGAACGAGGTCATTTCGAACCGTGCGATTGAGATGTTGGGCGGTGAAATGGGGTCGAAAACGCCGATTCATCCCAATGATGATGTGAATAAAAGTCAGTCGACCAATGATAGTTTTCCGACGGCGACGGCGGTTGCGATTGTCGATCAGTTGCGTGCGGATTTGTTGCCGGCGCTTGCGCATTTGAAGGCAGCGTTGTCGCTGAAAGAATCTGAGTTTGCGGATATCGTGAAGTCGGGTCGTACGCACTTGATGGACGCGACGCCGCTTACGCTCGGGCAGGAGTTTTCTGGTTATGTGGCGCAGCTTGGTTATTGTGAGCGTGCGATCAATAGCTCGCTTGAGCTGATGTATGAGCTTGCGATCGGTGGAACGGCTGTTGGAACGGGTATAAATTCGAAGCCTGGTTACGCTGAAAAGGTGTGTGAATCGCTTGCAAAAGTAACGGGTTATCCGTTTGTTTCGGCACCGAATAAGTTTGCGTTGTTGGCGGGAAAAGAGGCGATTGTGGAAGCGCATGGTGCGCTGAAAACGCTTGCGACCTCGCTCAATAAAATTGGAAACGACATTCGCTGGATGGCCAGTGGTCCGCGTTGTGGTTTTGGCGAATTGACGATTCCGAGCAATGAGCCAGGTTCGTCGATCATGCCGGGCAAGGTGAATCCGACGCAGATCGAAGCGCTGACGATGGTGTGTGCGCACGTGATGGGCAACGATGCGGCGGTTGGTTTTGCGGCGTCGCAGGGAAGTTTTGAGCTGAATGTTTATAAGCCCATGCTCATGCACAACGTGTTGGAGTCGATTCGTTTGCTGGCGGATTCGATGAATTCGTTTACCGATCATTGTGTGGTCGGGATTGAGGCGAACGAGGAGCGTATTCAGTCGCTTTTGGAGCGTAATCTGATGTTGGTCACGGCGCTCAATCCGGTGATTGGCTATGATAAGGCGGCTGCGGTTGCGAAAAAAGCGCATGAGGAGCACTCGACGTTGCGTGAGGCGATTGTGGCGCTCGGGTTTATGACTGGCGAGGAGTTTGATAAGTCAGTTGTTCCGGTAGAAATGACGTATCCGCGGTAGGCGGCGGTCCTAAATCGACGATTGCTTCGCCGCTTCCCAGGGGATGGCCAGGATCGGCCTATCCCCAGGGAAGCGGCTTCGCACTCCTCGATTTATGACTCGCCGAGGTTTTGAAGAGCGTCTCGGGGATGGTGATCTGGTTTTGGAAGGCGTCTCAAAAGCGTTTGGGGGTTGGGTTGGTGATTGGTGGGTGGCGTTTGGGGTGGATGACGATGATTAAAATATTATGAAAAAACCGAGTGTACAGTTGCTGTTGTCGGCGTATGCGCAGGGGATTTTTCCGATGGCTCAGCCGGAGGAGGATGGGGAAATCTACTGGTATGCGCCGGATCCGCGGGCAATTTTGCCGTTGGATGGGTTGAAGGTTTCGCGGCGTTTGGGGCAAACGGTGCGGAGTGGGAAGTTTGATGTTCGGGTGAATACTGCGTTTGAAGAGGTGATGAGGGAATGTGCGGCGCCGCGTGAGATTGAGGCAGAGACGTGGATTTCGCAGGGGTTGATGGAAGTTTATATCGATTTGCACAGGCTGGGATTTGCGCATTCGGTGGAAGCGTGGATGGACGATACGTTGGTGGGTGGGTTGTATGGGGTGAGTATTGGTGGTTTTTTTGCGGGGGAATCGATGTTTTTTCGGGAACGTGATGCTTCGAAGGTGTGCCTGGTGCATCTGGTGGAGCGGATGCGGGCGCGAGGCTTTACGTTGCTTGACGTGCAGTTTACGACGGCGCATTTGCGAAGCCTGGGGGTGGTGGAGGTTTCGCGGGCTGAGTATGAGGCGATGGTGGCGGATGCGATTTCGTTGGAGCGCGATTTTGGTGGGGATGCGTGACGTTGGTTTGGAAGTATTTGGATTTCGCGGTTAAGAATTGTGGTTGTTACCGATTCTGGTTGCCGTTCAAGCGAGATTGCCATAAATAGTGGGGCATCTTAAAACGTGGTCTATTCAGACTGCCGTTGTTAGAGCCGTCGTGAACTGGTTTTGCCAGGAATCGCTCATACATCATTCATTATATCAAACCTACAATTTGGACTATCCGTTATGGAGAAAGACCCGCAGCAACGTCTTCTGATCGTTACGCAAGGGGACATTACGCTGATTCCGCTCAAGGAAGGGGCATTGGTTAATCCGTCGAACACTGGATTGATCTTAAATAGTGGCGTCGGATTACAGATCGCTCGCCGTGGTGGACCGCTGATGCAACAGACGTTGCATATGGCGCGTAGTCGCTTGAAAAATAATCGTCTTGATCCAGGCAAATCGGTTGTGACCGAGCCGGGTCAGTTGCGTGCGAAAAACCTGATTCATGTCGCGATTGTGGGTGCTAAAAAGGTTAATAATCGATTGATTTCAAGCGCGATTGCGAATGCGTATCATACCGCGGATGAACTGGGTGTGCGCCAGCTTGCGTTTCCGGCGGTCGGTGTGGGCGTTGGCGGTTTTACGATGGACAAGTTTCTGGAAGCTTTCTGGAAAGTGACGTCGGATGTGTTTCCTCGGATGAAAAACGTGCGCGAAGTGTATTTGTGCATGGACGAGGGCGACGATTTTGCGCAGGCGACCGCGTATGCCGAGGCAAATAGCGAGTTGCTGGCGAAGAGCCTGAAGTACGAAATCAATCCGCTGGGTCTTGGGCCCAATATGTTTATGTGATTTTTATTCACATGATTTGTTTGGGGGATTTGGTGGTGTGAGCGGAGTATTCGGTTTGGTGGTGTGAAACGATCCCAGGGGCAGAGCCCCTGGGCTAGCACAGCCCAACGCGCTCCGCTGGGGCCAGAGGCCCCGCTGCGCGGTGTGTATGTGGGGATTGGTGTAGGGAAATGTGATGCGGATTGGGCGTGGTCAGGGTTTTGGGAAACTGATTTTGTTTGGGGAGCATGCGGTTGTGTACGGGCATGGTGCGATTGCGTTCGGTTTGGAGCGTGGTGCGCATGCTGTGGTTTCGCGCGGTGTGGTTGACGGTGGCGGATTGCGGTTGCGGCTGGTGCGGAGTGCTGCGGAAGATGTGACAGATCCTCGGTTGTTGGGGGCTTTTGAGGGGATGGCGGCGTTGTTCGGGTTGGCGGGCGAGTCGTTGGTGGCGGAGGTTGTGTTGGATGTGCCAGCGAGTGCGGGGCTGGGGAGTTCGGCGGCGCTGGCGGTTTCGTTGAGTCGTGCGTTGGCGGATCTGGCGGGCATGACGGCGGAGGAATCCGAGGGGTTGGTGCATCAGGCGGTGGCGTTGTCGGAAGGTATTTTTCATGGCGCGGCGTCGGGAATTGATCAGCGCGCGGCGATGGGTGGGGGATTGTTTTCGTTTCGGCGTTTGGATGGCGGCGGCGTGGAAGTCGCGTCGTTGGAGCTTGCGCGCGATTTGAAGTTGGTAGTTTGCCAGGCGGCGGCGGGTGCTTCGACGTCGGAGTTGGTGGCTGGTGTGGCGGCTTTTCGAGCGCGTGAGCCGGAGCGTGTGAATGCGTTGATGCTGGAAGCTGCGGATATTAGTGGGTTGGCTGTTGAGGCGTTGGCGTGTGGGGACGTGGCGACGTTGGGGCAGTTGATGGATCTCAATCATGAGGTGTTGCGGTCGTTGGGGGTTTCGACGGCGGCGTTGGATCGGGCGTGTGCGCTTGCGCGGGAGGCTGGTGCGGTGGGTGCAAAACTCACGGGTGCTGGCGGTGGTGGTTGTGTGGTCGCGCTTGTCGAAAACGACGCGGGCGGTGTACTGGATGCTTGGAAGACGAGCGGTCTGGATTGTTTTGAGGTCGTTCTGGCCCAAAACAGCGGCGAATGAAGGCCGTAATTAATAAATAGATGATGTGAAGGAGTTGGAAATGAGCAAGGCGACTGCGCTCGCGCACCCGAATATTGCGTTGGTAAAGTACTGGGGCAAGCGTGACGTGGCGTTGAATTTGCCCGCTGCGCCGAGCTTATCGCTGACGTTGGCGGGTATGGAAACGCGTACGACTGTGGAGTTTGATGCGTCGTTTGATGGTGATTGCGCGCAGATCAATGGTGCGGTGTTACGGGGGCCAAAACTTGCGCGTTTGTCGGACTTTTTGGAGCGCGTGCGATTGATGTCGGGCGAGGATCGTTTTGCGCGGGTTGTGAGCGAAAATACGTTTCCGACCGCGGCTGGGTTGGCGTCGTCGGCGTCGGGTTTTGCGGCACTGGCTGCGGCGGCTACGCAGGCTGCGGGATTAGATCTGACGCATGAGGAAATGTCGGTTCTTGCACGCTTGGGTTCGGGTTCGGCGGCTCGGAGTATTCTGGGTGGGTTTGTGGAAATGCGGGCCGGCGAGCGTGCGGATGGCCAGGATAGTTTTGCGGTCCAGGTGGCGGATGTAAATCACTGGGATTTACGGTGCATTGTGGCGATTACGGCGGAGGGTGAAAAGTCGGTCGGATCTACGGATGGCATGATGGATACGATGCTGACGTCGTCGTTTTATGACGCGTGGATTGCGGGTGTTCATGAAGATATGCCGGTCGCGCGGCGGGCGATTTTGGAGCGCGATTTTATGGCGCTTGCGGCGGTGGCGGAACGTAGTTGTTTGCGGATGCACGCGAGTGCGATCGCTGCAGATCCGGGGATTTTGTATTGGAATCCGGCGACGGTGCGGTTGATTCATCGGATTCGGCGTGCGCGCAAGGATGGGTTGCCGTGCTTTTTTACGATCGATGCGGGGCCGCATGTGAAGGTGTTTTGTGAGGCTGGGGATCGGTCGGCGGTTGAGGCGATTTTGAAGTCGACGGAGGGTGTTTTGGGGACGTTGTCGACGCGGCCTGGAGCTGGTATTTCTGTGGGGTAGTGGGGATGGTGGTGGTTTGAAACGTGGTGGGTAGAGGGGCTTGTGGT
>JBEBSM010000278.1:0-5480 GCA_040394315.1 Lujinxingia vulgaris | reverse complement strand
CGAAGCCCTCACCGAAAAAATCCAGGCACTCTTCCCCGAACCCGAATACACCTGGAACGATACCTACATCGAAACCTGCGCCGCCCAGAGCCCTTACGGCTGCCTGCGCTACAAAAAAACCATAGACCGCCAGGGCGTTTCACAGGTTATTCGCGCGGCAATCGAAAATGACGAATCCCTCAGCGAAATCATCACAACCCTGCGCACCCTCATCGCAGTTTTGAGCCAGGCCCCGGTCGCTGAACGCGCCGAACTCGTCATCCCAACCCGCAACGCCTACCGCCACAAACACCACGACTACCTGACCAAAATATCCGAGCGAGAATCGCAAATCCGACAACTCGAACGTCAATACGAGGAGATGGTCGCCAGCTACGAAGCCCAGCTCGCTGAACAAAAAGCCGAAAAAGACGAGCAACGCTCAACCGGCCTCTACGCCGTCGCCGGCGGCCTCATCCTCCTCGTTTTGGTCAGCGTATTTCTGGTCCACTTCGCCATCGAACGCCACCTGCGCCTTTTGCAAACCCTTGTCGCCCGCGTCAACCCAACGGACGGAAACGTTCTATAAAACTCAAACCCGGCCGCTCGCTATCGCACCTCAGCGCCAATGGTACCCAAGCGGTCCGGCTCGCTATCGGACCGCAGCCGAAAAGGTATGCAAGAGGTACGCCTCACGATTGGACCTGTCGCGCGACGCTTCCATACCGCCAGCGCTTGTTATCGGACCAATCGCGCGACGCTTCCATACCACCAGCGCTCGTTGTTGGACCTATGGCGAGGCGCTTGCATACCCCTAAAAAAGTTGAGGGATCGCTATTTTCAACCGCCAACTGAACAACCAGACAGGTTCACACCTATCGCGAGACGCTTCCATACCATCTCGCGATAGGTGCAATAGTGCCCGGGAACGCTGGCCGGCTCCCGTCTCTAAAAATGTATCTTTATCACCAAAACATCTACCTTTGACCGTTTCCACAGCTCAAACCACCACCCCACAAACGCACGCACCGTGGAGCCGCGTGAAACGCGAGCGGAGCGCGCTTCTGTTTTAGCCCCACGAGAATCGTGGGGTGACGACGTTTCACACCAGGGCCGCAATTGATCGTCCAAGCATACAATACAAGGTCCCGGACACCTTGCGCCGGCAACCCCTGAAAGACTATCCTCCGTGCAACAAATGACTGTTCTTGAACACAATTTTGGTTTCATAAAATTATTGATACAAGGCTGGCTACCCATGAAAATCCTACACACCTCCGACTGGCATCTCGGCGTAAGTCTTGAGCACGCAACGCGCGAGCCCGAGCATCAACGCTTTTTAAACTGGCTCATCGACACCATGCGCGCCGAAGCCGTGGAAGTTTTAATAATCGCCGGAGACATCTTTCACCACAGCCAGCCATCGGCCAGCGCACAGGCCGATTATTACCGGTTTTTGACGCGCTGCACCGACCTCCCGGCCCTGCGCCAGATCGTTGTCGTCGGTGGAAACCACGATTCTGCCTCGCGCCTGGACGCCCCCCGCGAAATCCTTGGGTTTTTGAACGTTCACACCGTCGGCGGACTCTTCGCCGCTCAGGAATCGTGGGAACGATGCCTGTGCCCGATCCGCAATCCCGAAACAAATGAAGTCGAAGCCGTGGTCGTCGCGGTGCCTTTTGTTCAGGAAGCGCGCCTCGGAATTTTGACAACACAGCTCACCGAAGTCGAAATCAACAAGCAATACGAACTCGCGTTCGCAAAGCTCTACACACACCTCGCGGACCTGGCCCACGAGCGCTTCGGACAAGATCTTCCACTGATCGCAACCGGACATTTGACCTGCGCCGACGCCAACTGGAAACGTACGCCAGGGGATTTCAGCAGCGAAATCCACCAGGTCGGAAGCATCGGCGCGCTGCCCGTCTCGATTTTTGACGAACGCTACCAGTACGTCGCCCTGGGCCACATTCACCACGCGCGCCAGCTCGGCAAACGCAACATCTGGTACAGCGGCACACCCGTCGCCACGCGCCCCGAAGAATCCACCTCAACCCGCCAGGTGCTTGTGGTCGAAATCGACACCGAATCCAATGTCACCGTCGCACCGATTTTTGTCCCAATCTGGCGCCCGATCCTCACACTCGAAGGCACACCCGACGAGATATTTGCACAGCTAAAAAACCTCGAAACCGGCCCGGACGCAGTATTTCCACCCTATATCTACATCAATTTGATCGTGGATTCGTACACCCACTACAACGCCACACACTTCAACGATTACATCAAGGAAACCACACCGGACGCTCGGCTCGCGCCCCAGATCGTGGATTTACGCCAGACGCTTTCTCCACAAGCGCTGCTCGAAAAATCTCCGGAAGTTATCCAACATCCATCGCTCAAAGAAATGACGCCTGAAGACGTTTTTACGCTCATCTATCAGCTCCAAAAGAAATCCGATCCCGATGACGCAATCCTGATCGCGTTTCGCTCGCTACTCACTGACGACGGCCAGGCCGATCTCACCGAACTCGCTGCCGTTCACAAGGAGCACGTATGAAAATTCATCGCCTTCAGACCTACAATATCAACTCCCTCTACGGCGAGTTTACGGTCGACTTCGACCAACACTTTAAGAATGTTCCGCTGTTTTTGATCCACGGCCCGACCGGCGCCGGAAAAAGCACGCTACTCGACGCGATTTGCCTGGCGCTCTACGGCCAGACCCCGCGGCTGAGCAGTTCCAACACATCGTCCGACCAGATTTCAACGCAACACATCATGTCGCACGGAACCACCGAATGCCGCGCAGCCGTCATGTTCAGCCTGCGCTCACCGAACGGAACCGCCCGCGAATACTACCGCGCAGAATGGAGCAGCGAGCGAGCGCACAAAAAGTCGCGCATCGACGGCGACGTCAAACCTGCCCAACGATCGCTCTTTCGCGTCGATGAAGCCGGCCATCAAATCGGCGAGCCGTTGGCGGCAAGCCATAAGTCCAAGGATTACCAGCATCATTTTGACCATGTGTTGCAAGGCATGGACATCAACGCCTTCCAACGCAGCGTCATGCTAGCCCAGGGCCAGTTTTCAGAGTTTCTCAAGGCCGACGACAAACAAAAAAACGCGATTCTTGAACGGCTCACCGACACCAGCCATTACCGCGACATCGGTGCACGCGCTGCCGCGCGCAAACGAGAAATGGAAGACACGCTCCAAAAGCACAAATCCAAGATGGCAGACATCAAATTTTTGAGCCCCGAAAATATCGAGGAACTCAATACCGCCCTTAACACCGTCAGCACCCAGGCCAACGCCCACGAAGCCGAACTCAAGCAAGCTCGCCAACAAGCGCTCTGGATCGAAACGTTTTTAGCAGCCGTTACCGAACATGAGAACGCCACCGAACTGCTCGCGGCGCAACAAAACACCTTTGCCGAACACGCTGAGGATTTCACGCGACTTGAGCGCGACAACGCATGCCAGCCGGCCGCAGCGATTCGCTCGCGCGTCCAGGAAACGCGCAAGGAACTCTCGGATCTTGAAAATCGTTTGCCCGATCTTCGTGAAACCGTCACAACATCTGCAACCGCCGCGGGCCATGCAGAAACCAGTCAAAAGCATGCCGCAACGGTGCTGGCACAAGCGAGGATCGACCTGGCGAGTGCTCAGCCGGCGCTGCAAAACGCGCGAGAGTTGCATGCTGCGCTATTTACTTCGACCCAGGAAGTCGCGAAAACGGATCATGAATTAAAGCAAGCAAACGACGAACACGCGCAGGCGGTTGGCACCCACAAACTCGCGGCCGATAACGACAAAGCGGCGACCAGCGCGCTCGCGGCTGCTCAAAAGGCGCGCGAAAATCTAGAGTCCGCAGCCGCGATCACCGAACATCTCACCGACTGGCAAAGTCGTGCGTCAAATCTCGTCAAAAACCGCGTCGAGCTTTATAACAAACAAACCGACGCGAAAAAGGCCGACGAAGACGTCCGCACATTGACCCAGGAGCTGGCCGCGAATAACCAGCAACTCGCGGATGAACAAACCCGCCTTGCCCCGTTGGCTGCTGCGATCGAAAGCAAACAAGAAGTACTGAATCTGATGCTTCGCACGAACAACGCGGCCGATATTCCGGCACTCCGCGCGCATTTCGACGTCCTGCGACAAACCACACTGGTCCGTAAATCCTCCATTGCGCGTGCGTTCGAGATCCATAATCAGCTCGAAAATCTCATCAAAAGCATGAAAACGCTTTCCAGCGAGCGTGATTCGCAGGAAAAATCGCTCACGACGCTCGAAAACGAGCAAGCGCTCGCGGCAAAAGACGCAGAACATATTGAAAGCACGCTCAAAACACTGAAAGCATCACTTCAAGGTTTTGTAATCGCACTGTCCTTTGACCAGGCGCGCCGCGACCTTGCCGACGACTGCCAGTGCCCCGTTTGTGGCGGTGTTGAACACCCCTTCAAATCCGCTGCTGGCCATGCGAAGGCCGAAACCGAACTCCAAAACCTGCACGACACCACGCTTGCGCAACAAAACGCGGCGGAAAAATCGCTTCGAGAACACCGGACGATTCTCACCGATATTCACGCGCGCATTGCCGCGTGCAAGCAAAGTCTTCGAACGATCGAAGAACGCATCACCGAGCGCGCTGCCGAAATCCAGACGGAATCCGACAAACTTCTCGCGCTACTCGGCTCGGCCGGCTACGTGACGGAGAATGCCCACAACTGGACCAGTGCGGATTACGCCCAGCACATTCAAGATGCAGACGCCGCCTGTGCGCAAGCTGCCGAAAACGTTCAAACGCTTCAGATTGCAATCGACGCACACGCCGAAGCCGAAAAACTGCATCGAAACGCGCTGGATCGGTCGCAAAAACTCAATGAGTCCATCCGTGTTTTGTCCACCAAGATCGATGGCCGCACACAACAACTTCAGGCCTTGCGCGACGACATCCAAAAACGGATCTCGGCCACCGACAACGAAGAAAATTCACTTGTCGAAAGCCTGAAAAACTGCGCTATCGAAGTTCCAAAAACCAACGACGTTTATGATATCAGCCTGGCAATTACGCAGGCCGAATCATCAAAACGCGAATTCGACGCTGCCAACCTGGCGGTAACCCGATGCGCCGAACAAGCGCAAGTCGCCAACAACGCCCTGTTCGCGGCTCAGGCTGCACTCGATTCGTGCACAAAAAACCTGGCCGCAGCCAGAGACAATTTCGCCGAGCGAGAACGACAGAAATCCGCACTCGAAGAGCAATACCGACGTTCTTTGCAGGATTTTGACGGCAAAACACCAGACGTCGCTGAAGCAGAGTTCAACCTGGCAATTCAAACCGCAAACAAGAAACTCGAAGCTGCCCAGGCCGCGCAAAACAGCGCACGCGAAGCCCTGACCGCCGCGCAGACTGAACTCGATACCCAGACAAGATTTCACGGCGAACTTACCGAAAAACTCGCCAGAGAAACCAGCATACTCACGCAAACACT
>JBEBSM010000277.1:0-5515 GCA_040394315.1 Lujinxingia vulgaris | reverse complement strand
GTCGCCGGCGACGAGCATGGCGTCGAGGATTTTGAGGGCCTGTTCGTAGTCGCGGCTTCCGAGGGCGTCGGTGAGGTTGAAGACGGTGTGGACGCGTGTCTGGGCGATGACGGCCTGCGCGTCGGCCAGCTCAACCTGGCGGACCTGGCCGACTTTGGATGCACCGACGTAGAGGTCTAGTTTTTCGAGGGCACCGTCGAGGTGTGCGAGGTCGGTGCCGACGGCTTCGAGCAAGAAGGTCTGGACGTCGTTGGGCAGGCGGAGTTTTCGTCCGGCGGCCTGTTTTGCGATGAACGAACCGGCTTCGTTTTCGTAGAAGGCTTTGAATTCGCCGATGACGGCGGCTTTTCGCATTTTGCGAACGATGCCGGCGTTGCCATTGAGGGATTTTTCGGCGGTTCGGGCGTGCAAAATCAGGCAGGTTGTGGGGTTTGGATCTGTGAAGTAGGTGTCGAGCGCTTCGAGTTCGGAGAGAGCGATTTCTTGCAGGTCGCGCACGATGACGACGCGTCTGGGGACGAACATGGGGAGCATTTCGGCGGCGGAGCGGATCTGATCGCCGGTGGTACCTTTGGCGTGAAATGTATTGATGTTGAAGTCGTTCAGACCGTCCGGGGCTGCTGCTTTGAGGATCGCTTCAACCGCGCGGTCAAGCAGGTAACTTTCGGCGCCGTGGACGTAATAAATAGGCGCGATCGGGTCTGATTTTAGGCTTTTGAAGAAATCGCGGGCACTATCGCTGTTTTTTCCCATGGATTTGAAGGCTCTGCGTGCGCAAATGCGCGTTTGGTTCAAAAATGTTTAGAGAATACGGTAAGATGGAATGGACGATTCACATGTGGACGTCTATATAGCAGAGTGAGCGTGGCAAGGTCCATGCGTCTGTGGCGGTTTGATGGATATGTGTCGAGTTATCTGGCATGTTTGTAGTCGTAGAACGTTCAGACCTTGACATCAAAAACGTGTGGTGTTAGCTAGTCAAACCTCACGTTTGCCAAATAAAAATGGTCGAGCGTACAATATCAAGCAATGTCAGTAGATGATGTCATAGCGGCGATTCCGCAAAATAATAATTGCGGACAACGCGTCGAATAGTTCGCAAAGAAATTTAAGGAGATACACGTGCCAACAAGTAAGTCAGCCGAAAAAAGAATGCGTCAGGCAGTTGTTCGTACCACTCGTAACCGTGCAGTGCGTTCTCGCCTTCGCACGTACATGAATGCTTTTGACAAAGCACTTCTTTCTGGCGATGTCGCGAAAGCGGAAACGCAATTTCGCACCGTAGAATCCGAACTGGATACGGCTGCTAAAAAGGGCGTGATTCCTGCATCTCGTGCATCGCGCAAAACGAGCCGCATGGCAGCACGTTTGAATGCACTTCGTGTTCAGGCCTGATTTTTGAACGAATAGTTCAAAGATAGCTTGTAGAATTAAAAAGCCAGACCATGGAAAATATATCCATGGCCTGGCTTTTTTGCGTTCAGGGAAATGCGTAAAAAGTCTGTGAGGGCTGTCCGTGCTCTACATGGAAGTCCCAGGATCCTGACAAGCCTTCGGCCACGACTTCGAAAGTTCGCGTATTGAGAATGCGCGCATCGGTGATGGATCCGGCCATGTGGGCGTTTTTGCCGCTTTCAAGTGCTGTGAAGGTGATTTCGCCGTCGAGAAAGAAGCTGTTGACGATATCGGGGCATGCCGCAAAGAGGGTGACCTTTGCGCCGACAATCGCGTCGACTAAGCCTGGCGCTGAAATGGGGATGGCCTGGCCGAGATTTTTTCGGACGGCGTCGGGTTTGTAGACTTCGATATAAATACCGTTGGTCTGGTCGAAATCCGTGACGGCGGAGTGAAAAAACAGGCTTACGGTATTTTCGTTGTCTCGTGCGGCGGACAGTTTTGCGTCCAGGGGGAAAGCGCGCTCGAAGCAATCGGCGTTGGTGGTGGATTTCCCGGCGAGTGTAAATTGTGCGGCGTTGTCGTTGGGAGAGCATGCGGGAATTAGGAGACTTACGAGAAGAAGTGCAGAAATTGTATTGGTACAAATGTTCATGAGTGTTCTGAGGTAGGCCAGTTTTGAAAAGTGGGGTGAAAAACGTGGGCATTTGCGAAGTTATTGGCAAGCGCAGCGAAGTATAGCCTAAGCCGGTGGGGAAATCCCGATAAATAGCGCGAATTGACATGACAGGGCGTGATCCTAGGTTCTTTTCGCCATGCACACCTATTGTTTTGTTCATCGACATGAAAATGTTCGGCTGTCCGCCGCAGGTATTTGCTCATGAAACTTTTAAAAAAGCGCGAATCGGCCAAGAACCAGCCCGGACCAATTCCTTCTGGTCAGGATGGGGGTTCGGACATGCAGCGAGGTCCGTTTCGCCGTCGGCTGATGTGGGCGCTGGTGATCTTGTTTCTTGGCGCGTTGTTCGTCCTGAATTATTTGCAAAATCCGGTGGGGATGGAGACCGTTGCGTACAGCGCGCTCAAGGAACGCGTGCGTGCGGGAGAGGTTTCATCGGTTATGATGTCGGAAACATTGATTCAGGCTAAGCCCACGACGATTGTTGAAGAGGCGATTCGTAAGGAAAAGGACAAGGAGAACTTCAGCGGTTGGCAGGCTGTGGCGGTGCCCAGTGATGAAGAAGGCTTTATCGGTGTGATGGAGGAGCAGGGGGTAAAGTATGAGGCCAAGCCGCAAACGGGTTGTTCGGATGGCGGGATGTTGTGGCTGTGGCTGGCACCGATGTTTTTGTTGTTCTTGTTCTGGGGATTTTTGGTGCGACGCATGAGCGCAGCGAATGGGGTTGGTGGTGGGCCTAACTCGCCGGTGATGAGTTTTGGGAAGAGTCGTGCGAAATTGTATGCGGAGCAGGGCACAGGGGTCACGTTTGGGGATGTGGCGGGTGTGGAGGAAGCGAAAGACGAGTTGCGTGAGATTATTGATTTTTTGCGTGAACCTAAGAAGTTTACCCGGCTTGGCGGAAAGGTTCCAAAAGGCGTTTTGCTGGTCGGGCCGCCGGGGACAGGCAAAACGCTGCTTGCGCGCGCGGTTGCTGGCGAGGCGGAGGTTCCGTTTTATAATCTGAGCGGGTCGGATTTTGTGGAAATGTTTGTCGGCGTGGGCGCTGCGCGTGTGCGCGATCTTTTTCAGCAGGCACAGAGTAATGCCCCGTGTATTATTTTTGTGGATGAGCTGGATGCGATTGGAAAAACGCGAGGTGGCGGCGGTTTTCAGGGCAATGAGGAGCGTGAACAGACGCTGAATGCGCTTTTGGTGGAAATGGACGGTTTCGATACGAAGAGCGGCGTGATTATTTTGGCCGCGACGAACCGCCCGGAGGTGCTTGATCCGGCGTTGCTTCGTAGCGGTCGATTTGATCGGCAGGTGGTGGTGGATCGGCCGGATCGCAAGGGGCGAACGGAGATTTTGAAGGTTCATACGCGTGGCGTTGTGGTGGCTCCGGACATGGACCTGGAAATTGTTGCAGCTCAAACACCAGGCTTTGTGGGCGCAGATCTTGCCAATATCGTGAACGAGGCGGCACTTCTGGCAGCGCGTAAAAATAAATTGTCCGTGGAGCTGGTGGACTTTCAAGATGCGATTGAGCGCGTGATTGCCGGGCTTGAGAAGAAAAATCGCCGCCTGAATGTGAAGGAGCAAAATATCGTTGCGTACCATGAGTCCGGTCATGCGATTGTGGCCGGCGCGCTGCATGAAGCAGATCCGGTTCATAAAATCAGTATTGTTTCGCGTGGAATTGGTGCGCTTGGATACACGTTGCAACTGCCGCTTGAGGATCGTTATCTGGTGACTCGCTTGGAGCTCTACGACAAGATTTGCATGCTGCTGGGCGGACGCGCGGCAGAAACGATTATTTTTGGTGACGTTTCCAGTGGAGCTGCCAATGATCTGCAACGCGTAACGGATATTGCGCGAAAGATGGTCATTGAGTACGGCATGAATGATCGGGTTGGAAATCTGAGCTATAGCGATGATTCCAATGCGTATTTACAGTCGATGGGAATGTCAGCGCGGCCGTATTCTGATCACACAGCGCAGGTAATTGACACGGAAATCGCATTGTTGGTGGAGCGGCTATTTGCCAAAACACTGGCGATTTTGGAGGTAAATCTCGATCTGCTTCATGAAATGTCTACGCGACTCAAGAACGATGAGGTTATTGAGGGCGCAGTGCTAGAAACATTTATGGACAGGGTCGTGGCGTTAAGCGAGGATAGAGCGAGGATGTTTGACGGTTCTTCGGGTGCTAAAAGCCTGTACGAGCGTCAGTTTTATCCGGCGCCGAATTCGGACGCGTCCGACAGTTCATTTTAGCGCATCGTGCTGGAACGGGTGTATTTGTGGCAGTTGATATTTTCATCGTTATCTTGTTTTGCATCATGGTGTTTCTTGGTTGGCGCTCGGGCGCATTGAGCCAGGCGATTCGCATTGGTGCGGCTATTGCGGTCGTAATCGCGTCGCCATTTGTTGCCGTGATTATTCGAGAAACCTTGCTGGGGGAGTCGGAGATAGCCACGCCCTGGCAGGAAATGACGTCGATGTTTTTTGCGGGCGTTTTGATCTATGTCGGCCTGGTAATGGCCGGATGGCTGGTGATTAAAACCATGCGCGCGGCCAGTCCGACGTTGTCGAAGGTCGATCGTCTGGGCGGCTCGCTGATAGGCATTCTGAAGGCATCGATCATTATCTATTTCGTGCTCGTTATGGTGGTAACGGTTCAAGTTCCGCTGGAAAAGCATGATTCTGCCAATTCGTTGCGGCTGCGAGGTGGGCGAGCGACGGCACTTGTTGAGCGCTATAACGTGTTGTTTCCGTGGCAGTTTCCGGATCTGCGCGCATTGCATCAGGCAATTCAGGCGGGACATCTGGCCGAGCAGAACAAAAAACAGGGAGTTTTGCGTGAAGACGCAATCGCAGCGGATATATTGCGGAAATCTGCGATGAAAGAGTTGTTTTCCGATCCAGAACTTGTTGAGGCAGCGCTTGAGGATCGTTATCCGATAACGTTGGCCGATGAGCGGGTTCGGATTTTGCTCAACGACAAGGAATTCGTTCGCCAGCTTCGCGCGGTCGACTGGTCATCGCTGTTGGAGGAGATTTCTCCGGAAACGGTGGATGAAAAGAAGGATTCCTGAGAAACGAAAGCGTTGGTAAGTGTTTTGTTTCATTGCTGTATCAGGTTTTGAGCGGAAGCTGGCTATCGTGATGAGAGTGCGCATTTTAGGCTTGACGTCATTACGCCGGTGCCATAAAAACACTGCCGGAGGGGACGGCGGTAACTTGTAAGAGGTTTCCTTCTTTTACATCAAGAAATACGCCGGACCTTACCAACGTTTCATTACACAGACGTTGGTACTGCAGACGTCTGAACAATCATTTGAATCTGGCTTAACGCGAGCCACTTTGACCAATGGAGCCCAGCTTGGGGTTATCCAACTGATTGGGAAGGTTTTCCGCTCTGAAGATCGACGTAACGTCGAAGATGTAGTCTTCAGTGGC
>JBEBSM010000276.1:0-5564 GCA_040394315.1 Lujinxingia vulgaris | reverse complement strand
TATACGAAACACTTTCAAGTTTTTTCCGAAAACAGATCAGCAATTATCTGCATCGCTGCAACTTCTCTTCCTACTTCGGATAACGCCCCGTGAAACATCAAAGGCTGATTCATAGAATCATATATTTGCTCACCCTACTCACCTTTCATCTCACGCTACAAACCAGCGCGTTCGCCGACAGTCCGGCGAGTATTTGCCGACGCCTTCCGATGATTCCGGCGCCGCAAAATGTGTCTACACTACGTCTACTGACAGCCTACGCAATGCCAACGATCGTCGCTCAGTTTGGAACCTGGGCAAGTCAAACCGATTACATTGACCAGGCAACAAGTGATGGGCAGACGCTTCGTAATTTTGCCCGTACGGCTCAACCCTATCAGTGGGAAATTGGTCTGTTTTGGGATTTTTCCAGACTCCCTGCCGAACGCACGCTTACACCTTTGACCGAGGCCTATCGCCACCACGAAGATCGACTGCACGAAGCGTATAAAATTTGCAGAGCACTCAATGACCGATTCTACATAGACCGTCGAAAACCAGAGATATCCCACATCCACAATACAACCTCGCTTGAGCAAATGTTGCTCACACTGGAAGAACAGCGCGTCATAGCCCTCCTTCAGATTTACGCGCCACAGGCCATCACTTCTCCGTCATCTAAACCCTCAGCGTCGTCTATCGCAACAGGAGCTCCACGATGAAAACTCTCCTACAATTCAGCTCTCTATTAACCTTACTTCTATTTCTTCTGTCTTTTTCCAGCCAGAGTTACGCTCAGACACCTTATTCACCGGCCGAAATTCTGTCACATTTTTCAGCCGAACCAGACGTTAGCGAAATCCAAAAGGCCGCCCTAAGTTACGCGGGACTGGCCGATACAAACCTTGATTCGTGGTCGACCCGCGCACGATGGTCAAACGCGATTCCACGCCTGCAAGGCCAAGTTGCCTGGCTTGATCAACGCGACGTCCAGCTACGCTACCGCGAAGTCTACAAAACCGATGAAGACGGCTTCGTCGTCGCAGATCCCAATCAAAGCAACCTCGCCGACGACGCGCGGGCACGAACGCTGTACTCAATACGCGCAAGCCTGGATCTCGGTGGACTTCTCTACGACCGCAGCGAACCAATAATTGCCCGCGAAGTTCGCAGTCGCCTGAGTAGTCGAGACGACATCCTACGACGCGCAACCGAACTATATTTCACCCGCCGACAACGTCAGGTAGTTCGTTTCCTTACCCCAATCACTGACTGGAATCGCCACCTTGAACTTGAACTCGAAATCCAATCACTCACCGCTCAATTAGACGCAATGACCGGCGGCTGGTTAACCCAACAACTCAAAGCAATCGTTGCGAAATCCTCCGCACCAAAATCACCTGCCAACGCATCGATTCATGGAGAGCCGCGATGATCACAAAACAACCTGCCAATATCTGGCTTGCCGCGTTCTGTCTCACCATGCTCATACTTAATGCATGTTACCAGACCATGAGTCTGCAATGTCATTATTCAAGCGATTGCGAATCAACGGAATATTGTCGTGCCGGCCAATGCGTCCCAGCATCGAATCAACCCGTAAAACCCAAAGCCAAACAGCAGCAACACACTGAATATGACGACGTTTTCGAGGGCAATTCAAGCATCGACACAAGCGCCGCCCCTACCCCACCTTGCCCAGAGGGTCGCTTACCCAAACCTGGTGACATCGTAATCAATGAGTTTCTCGTCAACGTGCCACTCGGCGCCGCCGGTGACGCAAACGGCGACGGCATTCGCCACCCCCATGACGATGAGTTTGTGGAAATCATCAACGTTTCCGGCTATCAGCTCGATTTAAGCAGCGTGAAAATCCAAAATGCGACGAGCACAAAACATACATTCCCCCGGTTTTGTCTGGACGACGGGCACGCGGTCGTCGTCTTCGGTGGGATCGAATCCGGCGCGACCCCACCAACAGGACCAGGATTTCATGCAATGATTTCGCTTTCCAGGTTCATGTTTAATAATGAGCAGGGCACGATTATCGTCCGCGGAGCAGACAACGCTAAACTCCTGGCGATTGATTACGATCGCTCTCCGCCGCAGGCTCTTACGCTCTCTCCCCAACTACATGGTACACGCTTCGTTCCCCACAACTCACTGGTTGCCGGCGCGCTCTTTAGTCCGGGAACTTGCGCAGATAGCCAGTCAATCATTGATGGCTGTTCAATCGCCGACGAGGCTGATGCTGATGATGTTGATGGTGGTAGTTCTCCAGTCGATGATTGAAGCGCCAGTGCGATTTGAGAAAAGCAATAGCCACGCCTACGGGCGTGGCTATTGCTGTTTATAGGCCTGGCAAACCTCTCTAATGGCTACATCGTACAAACGCCCGGGAGCCATTTGTTAATAGAACGATATCCTGATCCGATTCAGCTGTATCACCGCTCATAGCCAATATCTCCATAGAAACCCCATCAGGTGCATGTACGCAGGGTGCATCCCCTCGATCAGCCGCATGAATACAAGCGAAACACCGATTCTGACCCCGATATTTTCTATTTAGAACCGGATTTCCAGCCAGATTTACGCACTCTTTTCTTCATTTTTCATTTTCCACGCAACTTTTTTGAAAATCTTTCGATAACAGATCAAGACAGGATCACAGGGCTTACAACCCGATCCATTTCATAGATGAAGTCCGGATCATTGAAGGCTTTTCCCATGAACACCGAAAATCAGAATATCTCACAATTATGCACCAATGCGTGTCTCGTTCACTCAAAACGTCGAAGGCGACGGAGAAACTATCGCTACTACCGCGAAGCAAGCATTCTCGATCTAAATGCAATCTTGCGCGACACTCTGTCAGGTATGCCGCAGCTCCATAATTACTTTTTCCCACCAGAAAACGAAACCGCGACTACTCCATTAACCGCGAATTGTATGGACGACGGGCATCAAGATAACGCCGCTATCCCTGAAAACCTGGATGTCGAGGTGCCCGTCAACTGCCCTCGTCGCACACCGGACGAGGCTCTGGTTCCGATACATGGCGCATTTTATTTTCATATTCGCAGCAAGATTAACCTGGGCAAAAAGATTTTCAAAAAGGAGCAGGCAAAAATCATTTTGGATGAACAATGTCTCCATTATTCCAGAGCCTGCAAGGTGGGACTGGTAAACTATTCGATTCAAGATGACCATTTCCACATGTTGATCGCTGTGACAACCGATAGCTACGGCGTCGCACGTGAGAAGGCTTCAAAAATGATCGGCTGCATCAAACAGCAATTTACCAAACGATTCAAAAACTGGTTCAATGAAATTTACGTGCGAGAACGCAAGTACAGAATTCAGCCGATCCCACGAGGAAGCCTGTGGGATGCGCGTGCAGAAATCGAGTTTATCGCCGACGAAACCGAGCTGATGTCCTGCGTGCTCTATATCGAGAGCAATTATCTCAAAATCCGAGCGGCTGCTGAAATCAAAGCGCTGCAAGCTCCGCCGGTACCAGGCGAGTCCAGCATCGAGGGTGATGTGCCTGTGGAAAGTCCCTACCAGATGCTCCAAAAGTATCTGGAAACACACAGGTTTCAGTCAGGAAACTGGTATGCCGCAGGTCGCACGGATCACAATACAGCGCTAAGCGACGGCACGGATGGCATCTGGCTGACCGGTCAACAGCTCGAATACTGGTGGAATAAGCCCGTAAAGAGCTATCCCACCGGATGGCGTAAAGTATGGTTCAAAAAGGGGGGCGGCATTCTGATTGTGACGCCCGATAAAAAGCGCCGTTATCACAAAAATCCGGTCCTGGACCTGCTGGATTCAAAGCCCATCGAGTGTGGACGAATTTTCCGTCACCTTGTATTTGCGGCCTGCTGGCAAAACCGCTCGCGCGTCTGGGTGAGTAACGCGTGTCCATCCTCGCAGGAAGAACCGGGTATGACTGAGTACTAAGACTTTAGAGCATTCCTGTTCATAAACAATTTGTCTCGAAATTTGACTTGGGGAAGGGGATCACGGGTTACGGATTTATGGTAACTTCGTTCTACATCGAGCAATTGGAGGCGGCTTAGCTTGTGAAAAGCTGTATCCAGAATGGCCGCCGCCAGTGGTCGATAGGCATTGGTTTCCGAAGTGCTGTGTACGCCCCCCGGACATTTGACGATGTTTTATGCCAATTTATGGAAAACAAATAGAAAAGCGCTTCGAGAAATCGAAGCGCTAGAGAAAGCGACGAGCAGTAGGAAGATGTCCAGAAACTTGATGGTTTTTGCTAGTTATCCGGAGCAAAAACGGGGCATCAACACCTGCTTGCCCTTTCCTGACAACACATTGCGGACGATGCACCCTGTGTACATCGTCCTTGGCTGGCGAACGCCATTTCAATAGAACGAGAAAACATTATCGGAAAGATATTCTATGAACTCTTAAAACTCATACCCTGCGTTTAAACTAACGACGTGTGCACCCATCTTGTACAAACCATCAACCGGCGTACCCCGATCAATCTTACGCTCTCCGACCATAATCAGCTGATAACCCACATCTACACGAATCCCGGCAGATCCATACCCGGCACCAACTGCAATTACCGTTCGGTTATTATCAGGCAGCGAGGGCCCAACCGTCTCATCAGGAACAGGAGTCAAATCATAAGCAAAGCCTGCGCGAAGATTCAGGTTTTTAATCACCTCATACTCAGCACCGATACGAAAAGTCATCGAATCATCCCAATTCGAGACAGAAACCTCGTCCGGTTTTTTCGGATCTTGTCCAGGCTGTGCTTTCGGACTCTGTTTTGAATACTCAATAACGACGCGATCATACGTAGACCACATGATATAGCTGACGTCGGCGGTTACAAAAAGCTGATCAAAAAGCAACCAACAAATACCCAGATTAAACGTTTCTTGAACCGAAAGATCTGTTTAGATATCTTGATCGAACAATAAATTTTAGAACTCTGTTCCACTCGGATCATCAAAGTGAATCACTCCGTCGAAATTGATCTTCACCCGACTTCGATACGAAAAACCCAGCGTAATGTCTTTGGTCGGTTTATACATCAACGCCGCAGCACCACCAAAACCGAAACCATTTCCGCCAAGCTCGACGTCAAACTCATGTTCACTCGATGCGATGATTGCTCTTTTCTGTACAACCTTTCCAAAAACTAGTTGAGCCCCAACCGAAAGCGACAGATCTAAACCGGGAAACCTGTACGCGAAGTTTGGATTCACGTTCACAACTTGCAACTCTTGAGCGACAAAAGTTTCTCGTCCGTACCAGTCCTCCGGCCAGTCGATTGCAAGTCCCCACGGCAATGTAACACCAATTCCCACTGCATAATTGTCGGCAAAAGGAATCGTCAAACTAAAATTCGGCGGAGGAAAAATCGCATCCTCCGTATTCACTTCTTCTTGTCCTGCGCTCGACGACGCCGGCGTATGATTAACGCTTGGAGCCAGCAAAGTAACGCCAGCGTACACGCTAATTCGGTCCTGAAACGCCATAGACGCAGGATTGAAATAATTTCTATTCGGTTCATTCGGATTACCAACGGCTGCCCCGCC
>JBEBSM010000275.1:0-5606 GCA_040394315.1 Lujinxingia vulgaris | reverse complement strand
AAAAAGTATAGCCCAGGTTGAAGTGGAAGCAGCCAAAATCTTCACCAGGCAGGCGATTTACGACGATTCCGTAATCGAAAAGTACGGGGATCTGGTCGAGAATCAGGTAGCGCAAACCGAGGCCAACGGTTGTGCGGATGTTGGTAAATGGTGCGTTGGCCGGAAACGCGTTTCGATAACAATTGGCTGTGCTTCTCGTGCCTGCGTTGTCAAAACAATCCGTGAGCAGGCCGGCGTCAAAAAACGTGGCGCCGTAGACGTTCCACTGTTTGAAGATCGGAAAACGAATTTCGGCATTGTAGTTGAGCATCAATTCGCCGCCCGGACCGCGCTGAAAACCTGTGACAGGCCCAAGCGAGTTGGTCGGAAAACCGCGCACGCTGCCGACGCCGCCCAGGTAAAAACGCTCGTCGGGCGGCACAATCGTCTGTCGGTTCAGCAACGGAATGATCTGGCCCATCCGAAAACTCTGGCCGAACACCAGGTCGCCCCAGAGTGAAAAATACGCGCTCGCCGCAACATTGAGTCGCAAATACGAATCGCCAAGCGCGTCTTCTGCGCCCTGAGTCAGCGCATCGCCACTGACAAGCTGCGGCTTGAGCTGTAGATGATAACCCTCGCGGGGATTGAGCGGACTGTCGCGGCGATCGAGCGTAATTTCCGGACTGAGTTTTCCCGTCGCGCGCCGCGGCGAAAACAGGCGCCAGTTGCCAAACATCGGGTCTTCGGGCGTCCAGGTTGCGGCCTGCTTGGCCTCGATTCCAAAGGTAAGCGTCAGACGATCCATCAGCTCAAAAAGCTCCTTGCGAAGCTCAAGCCGCAGGCCCCACTCCTCACGCAAAACCTCGTCGTTGGCCACGCCGAGCAAATCCAGCAGATAAAAAGGCGTAATCGTCAAAAACAGTTTATCGACCTTGGTCCACTGCTTTAAAAAACGTGGATGCGTGTAAATCAGCTCCGCGCCGACCAGATAATCGAGTCCGGTAATTCGTTGCGCTGCACCCAGATCTTGGGTCGTATCCGCGCCGATTTCCCACAGATCGAATGCATCCACCGCCGCGATAACGCGCGGCCTAAAACGCTGTCCGAAACCAAATAAATTGCTGTCATTGTATTGCACTTCGCCCGTTACCAGCAGGCGGCGGCTGTCGCCGAGCAGGTCGCGCCCTTCCAGACCAAACTTGAAATCCAGATAACGCGAGCGTGATTCTTCGACACTGATCACGAGCGCTGCCGTGCGCTCATCATCGATATTTGCAGTGCCCACGATGTCGTCTTCAAGGATATCTTCCAGGCCAATGGTTTCGATACTGACCGAGTCAAAAAGCCCGAGCGATCGCATATTCCCCTGCCCTTCCAACACCTTATTCACATTAAATCGCTCGCCAGTTTTCAGCGGCAGTTCTTGATAAATCAGGTTGGCGTCGGTGCGAAAGTTACCTTTCAGCAGGATTTCTCCAACACGCACGCGCGGGCCTTCCTCGATCACATGACGCACGCGCACATCCGCTTCGATCGCTCCGCCCTCAAATTTACACTCTTCCTCGGGCCGAATCAGCTCGCAGGTCAGGCGATGTTCTTTCGTGTTTGCACCACACAACGGTTTCAAATCAACCAGATTGGTGGCCTTGCATCCGCGCGGAAGCCTCGGCGCATCGCACGCGACTTCGTCACCGCCCAGCAGTCGACACGTCGTTGTGATCTGCGTCATCGGATAACCAATCGACGCATAATGCTGCAACAAACGCGCCTGATCTGCGCGAACACTCAGTGGAACAAAGGCCTTTCCGCTGGAAACGTTCAACAACGAGAGCAGCGTCCCCGCCGGAACCACGCGCGCGCCCGTCAAATCGACACGCTCCGCCTGTGTTTTGAAACCCTCGTCGATGAAAATATGAACGACCATCGCGTCGCCCGATGGCAGCGCTTCGAGCGAAAAACGCACGACCGTCGCCTGCAAATAGCCAAGCTGACGATAGGCCGTTTCGATCTTGCTAAAGTCATCAAGCAACTGATCGGTTTGCAAATAACCACCGGGCGACAACAGCGCGTAGTGCTGCGTACCAAACCCCTTTTTGAGCACGGACGACGCTATTTGTTTATTGCCATGCAACACGATTTCATCGATTTTGAGCTGTGGCCCTTCCACGATTTCAAAATCAATCGAGCGCGTATCCCGATCGACAATGACTTCCATGCCCGTCACGGCGGTGAACGGATATCCGCGCGTTTCGTAGAGCTTGCGTATTTCGTGCTCGGCCTGTGAAATCGCCTCGCGATCGACGTATCCCGTCTCAATAAACGGTAGCTGCGCAACAAGTTCGTCTTTCTTGAACAGCTTGTTGCCCTCAAATTTCACCTGCCAGTGCGGTCCTTCGTTGATTTCAAGCAACAGTTCGACACAACGCTTTTCCATGTCGGTTATGGCAGCCTGATCGATAATGCGCGCGCGAAAATAACCGTTGCGCCGATAATGTTGAATCAGCGCTTCACGTCCAGCACGGTAGTCTTGCGTTGTAAACGTAGGTTTTACGAGCGGAACACGGCGCGCAAAAAACGGTAAACTCGTCAGCAACAACTCGCGCGCGCGCGAATACCGCATCGCGCGCACGCCACGTAAACCAATGTCGCAGATCGACAATTCACCGCCCTTATCGACCTTGAATGTCAGGTCGACAAGATGTTCCTGGTCACCGACGTTTTCGACCAACATCTCAATTTTCGACCCAAAAAAACCTTCGCGCGCAAACACATCCTGCAGACTGGCAAGCTGGGCGTTGGCCTTGTCGTCATCCTGAGTGTAGGCCTGGCCAGGTCGATAAATCAGCAATTTTCGCAAGTCCGTTTCAAACGGCGGCGGCGACAATCCCTCAAAACTCACCTTGCGAATCAACACCGCGCCGCGCGCAGAAATCGTCACCATAACGCGGTCATTCACAAGTTCTTTATTGAACTCGATCGTCTGAAAAAAGCCGGTTTTCGCCAGCCGCTCCTGCGCTCGCTGCTGTGCCTGTGATGAGTAACTTTGTCCGACAAACAGACCACTCAAATCCTTGAAACGATCGATCGCAACCGGATTTCGACAAAGCTCCAGATCACAATCCAGCGCGATCTGTGCAATCGGTTTGCCAAGAAACGGCGCATCGGCCGCCAGCCTGGCGGCGCGCCGGGAATTGCGGGCAGCATCGCCCCCGGGGTTTTCTGGAGACTCCTTAACCGGTTCTTTCGCAACCTGATCGAGCTGTTTGACAGGCTCCGAATCGATCACCGCCTGCTCGGAACTTCGTTCTTCTGCGGCATCCTGTGCAAGCGATGTGTTTGAAAACAAAAGCAAAAGCAGCACGACAGCCATCCCAAAGATGCTCGTTCTCGTCGAACTTGTCCCCCGGATAATTGACTGACTACGTTGCTTCATGATCCTCAAATTCAGTCCAGCGGCAGACGGTATTTCAGCTTCAAATCGAGCAAAAAGCTGTTCGTTTCCGAGCGACTGCGCTCACTAAGTTCCGTCGACCAATTATCACTCAGCTTGTACTCAAGCTGATATTGCTGGCCGCCGCTGGCTTCTGCAAATCCAGTATCGAGCTGAAAACGCCAGCTCAAACGCCGCGTAAGTGTATCGCCAATGCGTAATTGCGTGCGCTCCACGCCCGGCATAATCGTAAATTCTTCAACCTTTACAACATCTTGAATCTCGCGCTCCAATCGACCCAACAGCGGACCGAGCGCAATCTCAAGCGTTGGTCGGCTCGCGCTCGACGCCGTAAGCTGATCGACCGTACACCCGGTTAACAACATGCTCAAAATATCGCGCTGATCTGCATACGGACTGCTCTCAAACTGAACGTCCAGATTGTCCAGCGTTCCCCGGGCGTTGAGCGTGATGTGATAATATTGCTGACGAGTCGCGTCCACATTCGCACTCAGCGACATGGCCGACGAAACCTCATCAAATACCTCGCCGTCACGACACGTATTGCGAACGTCGGCGCCCGCAACGATATCCACCCAGGGATTATCCAGCCTGTCGGCAAAACGCACAGTACCGGAGCGGACGTCGAACTTTTCGCCCTGAAACGATACGTCACCATCGATCACTTCGACATCACCCACAACCTTCGGATCTGCCAGCGTGTTGCGCAATTTCAGGTCGACACGAAGCTCCAAATCCAACTCAATCCGGTCAATTTGATTGCGTAGCTTAAACCCATCACGCGCACGAATCGCCAGGTCAAAACGCGTATCCTTCAATCCCGGAATTTGATCGATAAAACTTGTATCATAACGCTCCGCACGACGATTGAACGCACCCAACACACGGTCCGTGAGCTGTTTTTCAACCATGTTCAATTCACGATAATACAGACCATCCAGTACATTGACTTCGCCACTCACCAGCCAGGTTTCCATGCGCGCAATATCAGTGCCCTGCAACCGCAAATCCGTATCAAACGTCAGATCCGCCATGTTCGGAATTCGATAGCTCATATTATGACTCCACATGCGCAAATCGAAGCGATCTTCGTCGGTGTCCGACAACCGAATGTTACCGGCCAGCCGCACCGCACCGCCCAACGCCTGGCCGACCAGCGGCCGCGCCTGAGAAATAAAGACGCCATCACGATTAAATCGTACTTCGCCACTGGATATCAAAAGCGGTTCCGGCAGCGGCCGCAACACGATCTCGGACGGCCCAAAAGTCAAAAGCCCCTCGGCCGACATATTTCCCGGCGTTCCGCGTACATTTGTGTCGATCTGCACATAACCCTGCGATTCGATGAACATATCCGGAAACAGCTTTGGAAAAGCCAGTCGCGCGCTGTTCAAAAGCCCTAAATCTAGATCGCCTTCTACCCGAACGTCGATCAGCGAAGAATCAAACACCAGGCCACCCTGCAAACTCACATAGCGGCCGCCGATTCCAAAAACCGCCTGCTGAATCTGCAAGATTTCGCCGTTGTTGATACCGGCAATGATCGAACCACGGTTCTTGATCGGCTGCCCGAACGACTCTAACTGCACATCGCTCAAATCCGCGACCACCTGATAATTCGAGAAATCATCGGCAAGGAACACCTCAACCACACCCGTGAGCAAGGCGTCGTTTACGATACCGAGCGCACGAATTTCTGGCACCGCTTGCAACAAATTAAGCTGGTCCATGCCGATACGCGCATAATACGGACTGCCCTTTTGCAACGGAAGTTCGAGCGCAACATTGACCCACGGCAAGAGCGCGCCCGTCAGATGAACCGTGTCGTGCGCCGTATAGGCAACCAGCGCAATATCGCCCACGCGCCGCGAGCCTGCGCCCAGTTCATACAGCCTCACGCTTCCCGAAATCTCCGGTTTTTTAAACGTTCCCGCGCCTTTGAACTGCGCATCGCCACGACCCACGACCTGGACCGGCAAATTCTGAAGTTCGCGCACATGTTCCAGGTCAAAACCCTCGAGATTTAACTCAAAATCCATGCTTCCATCAAAGCCATATCGCCCAAGCCCGCTCAACTGACCTGCCCGCTCGGCATCGATCGAAAGCAGATGCAAGCGAACCTCGTCCTCATCCAGAACGCCGGCCACATTCAACGCCGAAATCCGCTGACCAC
>JBEBSM010000274.1:0-5624 GCA_040394315.1 Lujinxingia vulgaris | reverse complement strand
TAAAATGCTATCCGCAAGCGTTTCCAAAAGATCTGTCAGTTCATAGGCTGACAGTACTTTTTTAGAAAACTCGAGTAATCGCCGGTATCCACTCAGCTCATCATAAGAAGGAGTGTCTATCATCACAGCCACCGTTTCGTTACAGTTTTTCAATCCACTTAACCCAAAATTCTTACTTAACAAGCGTTAGGCGCCTATTCTCACCTAATTTTTTGACGATGTCACGCGTAATTCCGTACCGAATAACACAACTTATCACTTGATCATTACAAACGCGTGCTTATATCGACCCCACTGAAATCTAACGATGCCCTAATCAGCCTATTTCCCCCTTAAAACAACGCCTGGATTAAATATGTCTCTTGTGAACGAACGTGCTGCAGAACAGGTATCGCTTGACCGACTCATCACAAACCCGAAAATGCTCCCGCTTTTACCCATGATTTACGTGGCCTGGTCCGACGGCGAGTTGTCTACGGCGGAAATCAAACAAGTGCTCGCTGAAACCCGTAAACAACAGTGGTTCGACACCGAAGTAACCGAAATCCTTGGCGATTGGCTTGACCCCACAACACCACCATCCGCTTTTGCCCTGCAGTCGATTCTACAGGCAATTTCCCAGGCCAGCACTCGGCTAGATCAATCCGAGCGCGCCTCACTTTCGGAAATGGGAACCGCTATCGCCCGACAAAGCGGCATGGAAAAGCAACCGGGATACGACGCCAGTGGCATGGAAAACGCACTTGCCCTGCTGGAAGACGCTCTCGGACTCGTCCCTTCCGAATCTGGCCAGGGCCTATTTCCCGGCACAACGCCGTCACCCCACCCGGCACACAACGACACCGCTGATTTTAACATCGATAAAATGACGCGGTTTCTTGACGGAAAACACGCCCCCATCCGCCAAAAAGTCCGTCGCGTCCTTGCCGGCCCAGAATTTGATTTCAGCTATGGACTCCAACTCGATGCTCACCGCGAGCAAGTCCACACATGGCTCCAAAACCTCGTCAAAGCCGGACTTGGCGAACACTGCTTCCCACTCGAAGAAATTCTAAGCCGGACTGCTAAATCCGGAAACGGCACCGACCAGATCCGCGACATGGGCGAGTTTCTGGCGATTTTTGAATCCCTCGGATATTTCGATCTGAACTTACCGATTAAATTCGGCGTTCAATTCGGACTTTTCGGCGGCAGTATCTACTTTCTCGGAAACCTCGAACACCAACAGAAATACCTGCCTCGCGTAGCCAACCTCGATCTGATTGGCTGCTACGCCATGACCGAAATGGGCCGAGGATCCAACGTCCGCGACCTGGAAACACTCGCCAGATTCGACTCCAAAACCGACGAATTCATCATTCATACGCCAACAGAATCCGCACGAAAAGAATGGATCGGCGGCGCCGGCCGATACGCCACAATGGCCACCGTTTTTGCGCAACTCGAAGTCGATGGCCAACACCACGGTGTTCACGCGTTTCTCGTCCCCATTCGCGACAATGATCACAAGACAATGCCCGGCGTACGCATCGAAGACATGGGCCAAAAAATGGGCCTCAACGGCATCGACAACGGCCGTATATGGTTTGACCAGGTCCGTATTCCTCGCCAAAATCTACTCGATCGTTTCGGAAAAGTTGACGGCTTCGGCAATTACTCAAGCCCCATTCCGGGCGCAAACAAACGCTTTTTCACAATGCTCAGCACGCTGGTCGCCGGCAGACTCGGCGTTGCCACCGCCGGCCTGAGCGCTGCCAAAACCGGCCTCGCAATTGCTGTCCGTTACGGCGCACAACGTCGTCAATTCGGACCGGCCGGACAACCAGAAATCCCCATACTCGATTACCGTATGCATCAACGTGCTCTCATGCCACCGCTGGCAACGAGCTACGCGCTCAGCTTTGCGCTGGACGCACTCAGCGCACGTTACAACGATCCAGAAAACAACAATCGCCGCGAAATCGAAGCACACGCCGCCGGCCTCAAAGCATTTTCTTCCTGGCACGCCGTTCACACGATTCAGGCATGCCGCGAAGCCTGCGGCGGCCAGGGCTATTTATCGATCAACCGTTTGCCGGATTTACGCACCGACGTCGATGTCTTCGCAACCTTTGAAGGCGCCAACACCGTCATGATGCAACAAGTCGCCAAAGCACGACTGACCGAGTACGCCCACGAACTCTCCGACGCAAACTTCTTTACCATCGCTCGCCACCTCGCCCGACAGGCAACCTCGACCGTCTCGGAAACCAATCCGGTAACCACACGAAACACGGATGAAAGCCATTTACGCGATGCCAATTTCCAATTAAGCGCCTTCCGTTATCGCGAAAACGACCTTCTTGTCGGCGTTTCCCGTCGAATCAAAAGTCGCATCGACAAAGGCATGGACTCCTTCGACGCCTTCAATGACTGCCAGGATCACCTCATCGCACTGGCCGAAGCACACATCGAACGCGTAATTCTCGAAGAATTTATAAATGCCGTCGAACGATGTGACGACAAAGACCTCAAACCCCAGCTCAAAAACCTCTGCGATCTTTTCGCTCTATCACACATCGAAAAAGGCGCCGCCTGGTTTTTGGAAAACAATTACCTTCACGGCAGCAAAGCCGCTGCAATCCGCGATCTCGTTAACAAACTCTGCCAGGAAGTCCGCCTGCAAGCAGTCCCACTTGTCGACGCTTTTGGCATTCCAGACCAGTGTCTATCCGCGCCGATCGCATTTGCGGACAACAAAGAACCCGCAGAATCTCGCCCGAAGTTTGCCGTCGGTCTGGAGCAGGCTCAGCATCCCTAATTAAGCCGCACGAATTCTCAAACACCTGCCTCAAAAACCCGCCGTGCGTCGTCAGACAGATCTACATACGGCGTCACGCACGGCGCCCCCTCCGCATGCAAAAACCGCAAATTCTTCGACGTAAGCTCAATTATCGTCGAGGAACGCGTGCCATAGATTCCGCCCGGCATACGCACGCACGTCCCCTCCAACGGCGCCTTCTCATTTTGATACTGAAGCAATTTGATGAGCTCCGATTCGACCAGCATTCCGTCGGCCTTCAATCGATCGATTTCACCAGCCAACCAAACCGGACGCTCCGAAACACCCGCACCCAAACTACGCTCCGTCAAAACATGAACGCCCGGCTGCACTAGCTTCGTCTGTAAGCGCTCACCGTCATTCCAGACCATCGAAACGCTACGCCGATCCGCAACCAACAGATGAAAACCGTTGTGCGTATCCGCACGCGTCGCAGCAATACGCGCTGCTGCTGCGACCGCCGTCGATTCCTGCAACGCATCCAGCACAACCCAACCACGTGATCGATGACCTGGTTGCTTCGTTAAACCGAATCGATTCGTGATCGCCGCCACAACGCCATATTGATTGAGCCCAATCCACGTTCCGCCCGCCAGGCTATCACGCGGCGCGAAAACCGCCGTGTCCTCGTGCCGATCAAGTCTCGGTAACGTCGATGGGCGCGCCAACTCCTCATCTCGATTCGCTCCTAGCCATACATGCGCACCACTGCTTGTCTGCGAATAGTTCACGATCAAAGTACACACCTGAAAACTCCGATTTTAATGGACATCTTGCTTACGTGCTTACGCTCCACGCATCGCATAAGTTATGAATGCAAACACTCCAATTCTACGGTTTAATGCACATGATCCGACGAAACTTTTTCGCTCTCGGCATCGTAACGCTCTCATTATTCCTGAGCGTCTGCTCCTCCCAAAGCTCACAGGCTCCCGAGAAAGGCCATTTTGCGATGGCTGCACAACCGGAAATTGTCCGAACAAACAATTCGCCCACCCCAAATGCGGCAGCAAAACCCACACTCGTTCCCCAGGTCGACGTCATCGCAACCCACCTGAAAATCCCATGGGCCATTGCGTTTACCAATAACGGGCGTGTCTTCATCACCGAACGTGCACGCGGAGTCGTCAGCGAGCTGATTGACGGAAAACTATCCGAAGTACAAAAGCTCCCAATTCACGCCAACGGCGAAGGCGGCTTGCTTGGTCTGGCAGCATCGCCCGAGTTCGCAACCGACTCCCAACTATTTGTCTACTACACGACACGAACCGACAATCGCGTCGCTCGATTTGAACCCGGGAAAAAACCCGTCGTCATCCTAAAAGGCATTCCATCCGCCGCGATCCACAACGGCGGTCGCCTGGCGTTTGGTCCCGACGGCATGCTCTACATTTCCACCGGCGACAGTGCCAATGCTCGCTTAGCCCAGGACCCTGCATCACTGGCCGGAAAAATCCTGCGAATCCACCCAGACGGCAGCATACCTGACGACAATCCACTCCCAGACTCACCTATCTACGCCCTCGGTTTTCGAAACGTACAGGGCCTGGCATGGAACGCAAACGGCGAACTCTTCGCTACGGAATTTGGTCCCCAGATCGATGACGAACTCAATCACGTTAAGCCCGGCAAAAACTACGGCTGGCCGGAAGTCACAGGAAAATCCGGCAACAAAAAATTCACAAACCCCATCGCCGTTCAACAACCACGCGATGCATCCTGGAGCGATGCAACTTTTCTTCACAATCCCAACAGCCCAACCTGGAATGGAGATCTATTCGTTGCAGCCCTACGAGGAAAACGCCTGTGGCACTTCACTTTTAATGACAGCGGCCGCGTCACCAATGAACAATATCTCCTCCACAACGAGTACGGGCGACTTCGCAGTGTAACCCAGGCGCCTGACGGCTCCCTATGGATCCTCACCAGCAATCACGACGGCCGCGGTGAGCCAACTGACAAAGACGATCGTATTTTACGCGTCACGCTGTCGACTCAATAACACCCCGCTTTTCGGTTCCCCCAAATTTTTCATTAAGATTTCGTAATTTCAAAAACAGTGATCACAGCCGTTGAATCCAACGACCAACACATCATTCCAGCGAGTACCGGTTTTCAGATTCCTCATACTCTAAACCTCGAACAACGTGCGAAGTCTTCCGATCGCTCTGACCTCTCAAAACACCCTCGATTGCCTGACACAAAACTTCAGCTCCCAACGGCTTTCGCAAAATACGCTTTGCACCCAACCGATACGCTTCCGCAAACAATTCAGGATCATCTAGGCCAGTAAAGAGAATTAAAGGCGGCAAGGGTTGACACTCACTCATTCCGACCAATAAATCCAAGCCGGTAAACATCGGCATCTCAATGTCGGATATGATAACATCCGGGTACGCATCGCTATCCTTAAAAGCACACGCCGCAGCCAGATAATTCAGCGCCTCCATTCCATCCCCCAGCTCAATTACTTCATAGCCCTTCGTTCTCAACACAATCGCCAATAACTCTCGAACGTCATCATTATCCTCGACCAAAAGTACGGTCGTGACCTCGGAATTACTGCCCCCTTCGACAAATTGAGTATTACGCTTGGAATTCAAAACGGATCCTTTGATTCATGCCAACATCATCCATCTACAATGTGTTATGTTATGATGCGTAATTTGACAGTTCTTAGAGTCAGATCTGTTCTTCTCTAAAAATTTGGATTTGGTAGCAGGGCGCTGGTCATATAACACTGCGCAGATCAACTACATTCCCGTCTCATTGGCGCACCAAACGCCCCGTTACTACATACTCT
>JBEBSM010000273.1:0-5639 GCA_040394315.1 Lujinxingia vulgaris | reverse complement strand
CAGAAGCGCGCTGCGCACCGGTTTCACCGGGCTTCGCGGTGCGTGCGTTTGGGGGGTGGGTGGTTTTTTTCGGGGGGAGGAAATGATCGAAAAAAGGCCCGGCTACCGTCTCTGAGACGGGGGCCGGGCCTTTGGTTATGCGGGGATCAGTGGATTATTTCGATTCTTTGTCGACGCCGACGGTGGCCAGGTAGAGTTCGCGGAGTTGGGTGTTGTCGACGAAGGAGGGGGCGTCGCTCATGAGGTCGGAGGCGCGTTGGGTTTTGGGGAAGGCTATGACGTCGCGGATGCTTTTCATGCCGGTGAGGAGCATGATGAGGCGGTCCATGCCGAAGGCGATGCCGCCGTGGGGTGGGGTGCCGTAGCTGAGGGCGTCGAGGAGGAAGCCGAATTTTTGGCGAGCTTCTTCTTTGGACATGCCGAGCTTTTCGAAGACGAGGCTCTGGATTTTGTCGTTGTGGATACGGATCGAGCCGCCGGCGATTTCGGAGCCGTTGAGGACGAGGTCGTAGGCCTGGGCGCGGACGTTGACGGGGTCGGTTTCGAGCAAGTGGAAGTCTTCGGCGCGTGGGCTGGTGAAGGGGTGGTGCATGGCGTAGAGGCGGTCTTCGCCGTCTTCGGTTTCGAACATGGGGAAGTCGGTGACCCATGCGAAGCGGAAGACGTTGGGGTCGGTCAGGCCGAGGTCGTCGGCGAGTTTGTTGCGGAGGTTTCCGAGGCTTGCGCAGACGACTTTTTCGCTGGCGGCGACGAATACGAGCATGTCGCCGTCTTCGACGGCCATCTTTTTGGCGAGATTTTCGCGGGCTTCGCCTTCGAAGAATTTGGAGATGCCGCCGGTCCAGTTTCCGTCAGCGACTTTGAGCCATGCAAGGCCCTGGGCGCCGTAGACTTTGGTGTAGTCTTCGAGTTCGGTGATATCTTTGCGGCTGTACTTGGCTGCGCCGCCGGGGATGCGGATACCGCGGACGATGCCGCCGTTGGCGACGGTGTCTTTGAAGACGCCGAAATCGGAGTTGCGGACGTCTTCGCTGATGTCGACGAGCTCTAAGTCAAATCGCAGGTCTGGCTTGTCGACGCCGTAGCGGAGCATGGCTTCGGCGTAGGGCAGGCGTTGGAAGGGAGCTTGCACGTCGTGGCCGAGGATTTGCTTGAAGACGTTGCTGACCAGGCCTTCGCAGATCGTCATGATGTCGTTCGGGGTGATGAAGGACATTTCGATATCGATCTGGGTGAATTCTGGCTGGCGGTCGGCGCGCAGATCTTCGTCGCGGAAGCAGCGGACGATCTGGTAGTAGCGGTCGAATCCGGAGACCATCAAGAGTTGCTTGAAGATCTGGGGTGACTGCGGGAGCGCGTAGAATTTGCCGGGGTTTACGCGGCTTGGTACGAGGTAGTCGCGTGCGCCTTCGGGCGTGGATTTGGTGAGGATTGGCGTTTCGACTTCGATGAAGTTGTTCTCGACCAGGTAGTTGCGCACGATGTTGTTGACCTTGCTGCGCGTGATGAGCGCGTCTTGCAGGGGTTTGCGGCGCAGATCCAGGTAGCGGTATTCGAGGCGCAGCATTTCGTTGGCGTCGGTTTCGTCGCGGATCTGGAACGGGGTAGTTTTGGCTTTCGAAAAGATTTCGAGCTTGGTGGGGACGACTTCGATGGCGCCGGTGGCCATTTCTTCGTTGACGTTTCCGCCGCGGCTGATGACCTGGCCGGTTACGCCGATGCACCACTCGGTGCGCAGGGCGTCGGCGTTGTCGTACACGGTTTTGCTCAGATCGGGATCGAAGCGAACCTGGACAAGTCCGGTGCGGTCGCGCAGGTCGACAAAGATCATGCCGCCGTGGTCACGGTGGTTTGCAACCCAGCCGTACAACGTAACTTCCTGACCAACATGAGATGCGTTGAGCGTACCGCACATGTGGGTTCGCTTTTGTTCCTCAAGGAAAATCGCCACGATCTAAGCCTCCTAATAACGATCAATACCCCTGAACAAGACGAAAAGGGGTGAAATGTTGAAATTTATGCGGCTATTTCATGCGAAGCAGCCGTTCGGTGGCGAATTAACCACTGGTGGTGCATCAATGTCAACGAAATGCTGTTGATCTTGTGTGGGGAAAAGCACGGCAACACCAAAAGCATCGCGCGAAGACGCGAAGGCGCGCGAAGAAAAACAAAGGAAAGGCTAAGGGGGCGGGGAAAGCATGGCGCTTGGGAAGAGGCTAAGTGCGCAGGGAAATTACTGCGGTTTTTGTTGGAAGTAACCGTCTCAGAGACGGGAGCGGGGTAAGTATTGGCGTGGATCTGTGCGTGGAATTCGGCCGGTGGAAACAAAAGGGGAATGTACGCGGGGTGCATGAAGTTTGGGGGTGTGAGAATATCACTGCGAAGTGTTTTGATTTGATGGAACGACGAAACGATAGGGAAACTATGAGCAGCGTGCCGGAACCGGGTGATTTACAGTTCGTCGATTCTATGTCGCCACAGGGCACGGCGCAGGATTGTGTGGTTGATGAAGGGCCGCCGGCGGAGCTTTTGGTGCGCAATCAGGAAGTGTCGCGGCTGATCTATAATCCCGGGTTGGAGCAGGTCCGGGAGAAGGGGCAAGTGCGGGCGTTTCGGGTGCATGGCAAGGTTGAGGGAAAAGCCATCGCGTGGGGGTTCTGGGGTGCGTTTATCATCGTGATGGTGCTGGCGCTCGTGGTTGTGTTTCGCGGGGCGACGGGGCTGTATTCAACCTGGGATATGTTCTGGGTGATGCTCGGGTTAACGATTGGTGCGCTGTTGTTTAAGTCCGGAAGGCGATCGTCGCAGTCAAAAGAGTTGTTGTGTGAGATCGACCTGGTGCAGCAGATGATGTTGTGGCCGACCGGTCCGGAAACGATGCTGGCCGTTCCTTTTGATGAGGTGACGGAGCTTGTGTTCGGAATGACCTATTATCCGGTTTCGGAACAACGCAGTGATGTGATGGTGCACGCCTTTACTTTGCTTGTGCGTGATAGCCAGAATCGGCTCATTCCGATTGTGGAGGCGTCGCCGGACAAGGAAGAAACCCACGAAATTGCCAAATTCATCGGTCATAACATGAGCTTGCCGCTCACGTATGTGGGGCTGGGTATCAAATAATTAGTCGTATAATTTCGCGCGTCTGGAATGCCGTCTTGACTCTTTTGCAGGCTGGTGGCTATAGAATGCGCGCAGTTCGAGTGCCGCACAAAATCCAACAAATCGGATTTGTGTATTTAGATGATTGAAAACTTCCAATGAAGGCAGGTTCGCATGAACATTCATGAGTATCAGGCGAAGCAGATTCTCCGAGCTTACGGAGTTACCGTACCGACAGGTACCCCCGCGTTTTCGGTTGATGAGGCTGTTGAAGCCGCAAAAGGTCTTGGCGGAACGCTGTGGGTTGTCAAAGCACAGATTCACGCCGGTGGTCGCGGTAAGGCTGGCGGCGTCAAACTCGCCCGTAGCCTGGACGAAGTGCGCGAATTGGCTCAGGAAATCCTGGGTAAGACGCTGATCACACCGCAAACCGGACCGGAAGGCCAGGTCGTGCGTCGTCTGTACATTGAGTCGGGCGCAGACATCGCGCGTGAACTCTATCTTGGTATGGTCGTCGATCGTGCTTCGCAAAAAGTCGTGCTGATGGCATCGACCGAAGGCGGTATGGACATCGAAGAAGTTGCTGAGGCAACGCCTGAGAAGATCCTGCACGTTGAAATCGATCCGCTGGTCGGTCTGACCGATTTCCAGGGCCGCAACGTTGCGTTTGCACTGGGTCTGGAAGGACGCACGGTGTTTCAGGCAGTTGGTTTTCTCAAGGCGCTGTACAAAGCGTTTGTTGAGAAAGACTGCTCGATTGCCGAGATCAACCCGCTTGTTGTTACGAAGTCCGGCGACCTGGTCGCTCTGGATGCAAAAATGAACTTCGATGAGAACGCATTGTTCCGTAACAAGGACATCGAAGCGCTTCGTGACGAGTCGGAAGAAGATCCGGCAGAGCGTCGTGCGAACGAATCGGGTCTGAGCTACGTAAGCCTGGACGGAACGATTGGCTGCATGGTCAACGGTGCCGGTCTTGCGATGGCGACGATGGACATCATCGGTCACTTCGGTGCTGAGCCAGCAAACTTCCTGGACGTTGGCGGCGGAGCAACCAAAGAAACGGTTACCGAAGCCTTCAAGATCATCACGGCTGATGAGAAGGTCCGCGCGATCTTCATCAACATCTTCGGTGGTATCATGAAGTGCGACGTCATCGCCGAAGGCGTTGTCGCAGCCGTTGCAGAAGTTGGTCTCAAGGTGCCTCTGGTTGTGCGTCTTGAAGGAACGAACGTCGAGCTCGGCAAGAAAATCTTGGCCGACAGTCCCTTCGATATCGTTGCCGCCGACACCATGGCTGATGGAGCTCAAAAGGTTATTGCGCTGTCCAAATAATCTGTTCATTGAGAGCAGACAGCGAAGTAATCTGACGCATAACTTTAAGTATTAAGAGCACATATATAAGGAGCGGTCATGAGTGTACTTGTCGATGAGACAACGCGCGTCATAGTTCAGGGAATCACCGGTGCGGTTGGTAGTTTTCACACCGAGCAGATGGTTGAATATGGCACGAAGATGGTTGGCGGTGTAACGCCAGGTAAAGCAGGACAGAAAGTACATGGTGTGCCGGTTTTCAATACCGTTGCAGACGCCAGAAAAGAAACGGGCGCAAACGCGTCGGTTATCTATGTTCCGCCTCCGTTTGCGGCTGACGCAATCATGGAAGCAGCGGACGCCGGTATCGAGCTTATCATCGCGATCACCGAAGGCGTGCCGGTTCAGGACATGATCAAGGTTGTCGAGTACTTGAAAGGTAAGAACTCACAGCTTATTGGACCGAACTGCCCGGGTGTTATCAGCCCAGGTAAGTGCAAAATCGGCATCATGCCTGGCCACATTCACCTTCAGGGTAATGTTGGCGTCGTGAGCCGTTCGGGAACGCTGACGTACGAAGCCGTTGGTCAGTTGACCGCGCTTGGTATTGGCCAGTCGACCTGCATTGGTATCGGTGGCGATCCGATCAACGGAATGAACTTCATCGAAGCTCTTCAGTTGTTCGAAAACGATCCGGATACGCATTCGGTCGTCATGATCGGTGAAATCGGCGGAACGGCCGAGGAAGAAGCTGCAGCCTGGATTAAGGAAAACATGACGAAACCCGTCATCGGATTCATTGCCGGCGTTACAGCTCCTCCAGGAAAGCGCATGGGTCATGCCGGTGCGATCATTTCCGGTGGAAAGGGCACGGCCGAGGACAAAATCGCTGCAATGATTGCCGCTGGCATCAATGTTGCGCCGACTCCTTCGGATATCGGAATCACGCTTAAAAAACGCATTAGCTAATTTGCTAGTTCGCTAGTTCGCTAATGCGTTGATTAATAAAACTGTTTTTATCTTCTTAATAAGTATCTGGAGCACGAATCATGGCAATCGAAAAAACACTGAGCATCATCAAGCCAGACGGCGTCGAAAAACACGTGATCGGAAAAATCATCGATCGTTTTGAGTCCAATGGTCTCAATCCAGTCGCAATCCGCATGGCACACTTGTCGCGTCGCGAAGCGGAAGGCTTCTACGCAGTTCACCGCGAGCGCGGCTTC
>JBEBSM010000272.1:0-5688 GCA_040394315.1 Lujinxingia vulgaris | reverse complement strand
CGAGCGTTCGCAAATCTGCGTTGCGGAGATTCACGCCGACAAGTTTTGAGTCCCAAAAGCGTGCGCCTCGCAGGTCGGCGCCCTCAAAATCGGATCCAGAAAAATCTGAGTTATAGAATTTGATCGCCTTTGTATCTGCATTACGAAACGTTGTTGCAGCTGTGACATTATGGAATTCGGCGGAATTCATGGCTGCGTAGGAAAAGTCAGCCCCGTCTAACCTGGTGCCATAAAAGTAATTTACTTCCAGGTTTTGAGAGCGAAAGTCTTCGTGCGAGCAGTCTCCGAGCCAGTATGCACGTGATATAATATCGTCGGTTGTGCCAAAAGTACGGTCAGCTCCGCTCGACGAAATTCGAAAGCGCCACCCACCATGTTTACAAGCAACATTCCAATTTATTCTAACTGGACGTCTCCACCCATCTGTAAATGTTATCAGTGAAGAATCGATTACAACCGTTGGATCGTTTCGGTAGGCTTCCACCTGATTGATCAGGTTTTCACATTCGTTATGTTTTTCAGGGTTCTCAAAACATTCTGAAATGAGAATTGGCGTCGAATGAACAGCATTAAAGGTTCTTCTCTCAGTCGGTATCCATAGACCAGTAACGAGATAAGTTCCTGCGAACATTGATATGATTATTATGCCAGTAATTATGATGACAATCTTAAAGGCTAGTTTTAAGGGATTCAATCGCATTAAGGTTCTTAGCTCTTTTTTAGGTGTCTTGATTTTTACTTTATATGACAAGCGAACTCTATTGAGCTGCGTTTGAAGTGTTAATAGACTGACCAGCCAAACGGTGCGTAATACTGTCCAAATGGAGTCATGATAATGGTTCCAGATGTTGCTTCGACAAAGTCAGCATTTAATTCTTTTTTAAGATCCTTTCCGAACGTTTCGTCAGACTGACCACATCTAAGTAGTTGAATGCAATTTGGGCCGTCAGTATAGTCAGGATTTTCTATGAGTAAGTCTTTAAGGCCTTCGGGCCCAATGTTTAACGGGTCATACTGTCCGGTAATGGGGGAACGGTCGCCGGCTAAGCCTGTTTTAAGTTTGTTTTTACCGGATCCATGTCCAATAACCTGAAGACAGCCATCAGGGTGTGGTTTTAAGTTTTTTGCGAAAGATCTTAAGTGTTTATCATCAGGCTCTGCAAAGACTACTTTACGATCACCTGGCTTTGGATAATACGAACCATCATTTTGTCTTTTACCTATAATGTACCCTATGCCAAAACTAATCCCTACGATTGCAGCCACTGCCAGTGGGTTTTCCCCACTAATATCCACGAAATTCACCGGATCTCCGCCGACATATCCGTATAAATTCGTGTCGCCGCCGGCAAAGCCGATGGGGTCTTTGGCGGTCCAGCGGCCAGTGCGTGGATCGTAATCGCGGGCGCCAAATCGTGTGAGGTTGGTTTCGTGGTCGTAGAGTCCGCCGGCGTATCCGAAGGGTTGGAAGCCGGGGTTTGTGTCTTCGAGTACGTTTCCAAAGGTGTCGTAGCTGAGTTTTTGGTCGATGGTGCCGGTGCTGGTGTCGATGACAAGGCGAACGGAGCCGAGGTGGTCGGTGATGATTTGCCAGGACTGGTTGCCGCGTGTCATGTAGTCGGGAACGTGCGGGCGAGTGGCGTAGACAAAGCGGGTGGTGATGGCGTGGGACGCATCGAGTTCGGCGATGGGGTTCAGGCCGTCTTTGTTGTAGAGCCAGTAGGTTTCGTTTCGGCTCGTGGCATTCGAGGGGGACGATGAGAGAAAGCTCTCTGTTGTCCGTAGAAGCATGGGGGAAATAACCAGTTGGAGGCTGCACGGTATCTGAGTATGTGGGGCGTGTATTGTTAAAAGATGTGTTTCGGGTGTTGTTGAATAAAGAGCTGTGGAAGGTTTTTGGGGTGGGTGATATAGGCGCGGTAGGTTTTGGGTAGGTGCGTGAGAGGTTTTGACAGGTTTTGCGGTAGAGAAGGTGAAGTTGTGAGAAGGTTGTTGTGGGTTGCGGTGGCGGTGGTGGTTTTGTCGGGTTGTGCGGCTGAGGAAGCGCCGCGGATTGAGATGCAGGTTGTGGTGGACGGGTCGAGGGTTTTGCCGACGAAAACCGATCTTGGGTATACGGTGGCGTTGAGTGATGCGCGGATGGTGCTGAACGACGTGTTGTTTACGGTTCGGGGTGAGGCGCACGCGAGTCATAAAAAGTCGTTGAAGGACTGGTTGATTGCGCCGGTTTATGCGCATCCGGGGCATTATCAGGGTGGGGAGATTAGTGGTGAGATGCCGGGGCGGTTTGTGGTTGACTGGTTGGCGGATGACGGCGCGGTGATGGGGACGGCGACGTTGTTGACGGGCGATTATGAGAGCGCGAATTTCACGTTCGGGCATGGGGATGCTGGCGATTTGTTGGGCAAAACGGCGGTGCTGGCGGGTGTGGCGACGCGTGATAGCGACGGGAAGACTTTTCAGTTTGTGGCGGAAATCGTATCGCCGAAAGGGCGAGATCTGGTGGGGGCGCCGTTTGATTTGAAGGTGACGGAGCAGACGGTGGGGAAGGTTGGTTTTCGTCTGACGACGGCAGATCCGTTTGAAGATAAAAGTCTTTTTGATGGAATTTCGTTTGCAGATCTGGCGAACGATGGGGAACTGATTAGTTTTAGCGAATCGACAGATAACGAAAATGTGCTTGAGGCTTATTACCGGCTTCGTCGTACTTTTCAGACACATGATCATTTTGAATTGGTTTCTTTAAATTAAACATTTTTGGTGAGGTTTTTCATGCGCGATTCTTCCAATGTTTCACGACGTATTGCTCTGGGTTTACTTGTTGGTTTTGTGGCCTGCACGACCGTGGCTTGTGGAGATGACGATGACAAGGATGGGAACGTCAACGTCACGGCTTATGGTGAAGATTTTATCGAAAAAGGTATCCCGGCAGCGGATGTGGATGACGGTTGGGAAATCAACTTCAGTAGCTTCATCGTGACTTTTCAGGATGTGAAGGTCGGCGATAAGAAGTTTGGTGGACCGAAGGCGGTGGAGCTTGCGAAGGAATCGGATGGAAAGGGTTTTCCGGTGGCGCGGCTTGAGGATGTGGACGGCGGCGAGCATAAAAATCCGGAGTACGTGATTTCCGGAATCACGGTTCAGGGAAGTGCGAGCAAAAATGATGTGAAAAAGACTTTTGATTGGGCTTTTACGGACAAAGTGAAATACAGCGAGTGTGATGCGAAGGTGGATGTCAAAGATGACGATTCGGCTTCGTTGCAGTTGACGATTCATGCGGATCATTTGTTTGGAGACAGTCTGGTATCGGAAGATCCAAAATTGCTTTTTGGACCGTTGGCGGCGGCGGATGCGGATGAGGATGGTGTCATTACGATCACTGAGCTCAAGGATGCTGGCATTGGCGCGTATGATCCGGGCAACAAAGACATCAAAAACCTGTGGGATTTTGTGCGTGCGCAGGCTGAGAATATCGGGCACGTGAACGGAGAAGGGCACTGCAAAAGCGAAAAACAGTAATCGTGTGCGCAGCGGTATGCTTTTGCATGCCGCTGCTTGCTGTTGCTAAAAACGTACATGCTGAAGATGTAATTGAAAGTGAGGTTACGACGCGCGTGCGTGCGCCGGCGGCTTCGGCGGCTTCGGAAACGCGCATTACTGCGCGCGAATTTGCGGCAATTCCTCGGCGCACGGCCGAGGATGCGTTGCGGCTTGTGCCAGGCCTGGTGCTGGTGCAGCACGGGAATGAAGGCAAAGGTCATCAGATATTTTTGAGGGGATTTGACGCGAGTCATGGCGCGGATTTCGAGATTACGCTTGAGGGGATTCCGCTCAATGAGTGGTCGAATATCCATGCGCAGGGTTATCTGGATCTTGGCTTTATTATACCGGAACTTGTGCGGGGCGTGGATGTGGTGCGCGGGCCGTTTACGCTGGGTCAGGGCATGTTTTCGATTGCTGGCACTGCGAATTATCAGCTTGGCGTGCCGGCCGATGAGCTTGGTTTGCGGGCGGCGTATACGGTTGGAACGACGAATCGGCATCGGGCGCTGGTGAGTTATGCGGCGGAAGATGGTTTTGGGGATGATTTTGTGGCGGCGGAAGCGCTTTTTGATAGCGGATTTGGGCAGAATCGTCGGAGTCGTCGGGCGTCGTTGATGGGGCAAAAACGTCTGGATCTGAACGCGCAGGGTGATGCGATTCGGGTGCTGGCGGCAGGGTCGATGGCGGATTTCGGGTTGCCGGGGATTTTGCGAAGTGACGAATTTGTGGCCGGGCAAATTGGGTTTTATGACGCGTATGATTTGAAAACGCGCGGTGATGGGAAGCGTGCGCTTTTGGCCGGGATTTATGAAAGTGTGCGAAAAGATTCTGCTTTTCAGTTGATGAGTTATGCGGGTTTTCGTGACTTGAATTTGCTGGAAAACTTTACGGGTTTTTTGAACGATCCGGTTCATGGTGACAGGCGTGGGCAGCACGAAACGCACTGGCAATTTGGTGTGCAGACGGAGTTTGAGCAGGATTTACGCGAAGATCTGCGGTTGTTTATGGGCGTGGGTGTGCGGCACGAGTTTTTTGATCAGCGCGAAGATCATGTTGGGCTAAGCGAGGAAATACTGGGGGAAACGCGTAGTCTGGCGGCGCATCAGACCGGTGGGCATTTGTTGGCGGGTGTTGGTTGGGCGGCAAATCGGCTGCGGATCGATGCCGGGCTTCGGGTGGATATTCTCAGCTTTTTGTTGAAGGACAACGAGGATTCACCGGTTCATAAAATGCTGGCGGCGGCCAGTCCACGGACGACGGTTGCGTGGCAAGTGTTTGAGAATGTTGAGATGTTTGGGGCTTTTGGGCGCGGGACGCGGCCGCCGGAGGCGCGTGCGTTTTCGGGTGTGGTGGAGCAAGAACAGGGGCTGGTGGATGAGCGTTTTGAGGGTGGTGAGCCGGCGTTGACGTCATCGAATACGCTGGAAGTTGGGGCGCGTTTTGGGGCTAGCGACAAATTACGGGTGAGTGTGGCGGGTTTTGGGACGTATCTGGCGCGCGAATCGGTTTTTGACCATGTTTCGGGGATGAATATTGAGCTGAATGCGACGCAGCGGCTGGGTGCGGAGCTTGTGGTGAGTACGCGGCCGGTGCACTGGTTGACGATTCGTGCGGATGCGACGGCGGTGAGTGCGCGGTTTGTGGAGTCGCAGCGGGCGATTCCGCTGGCGCCGCGGTTGATTGGTGGTTTGCAGGGGATCGTGACGCATCCGAGTGGTTTGCGGGTGGGAATTCATGCGTTGGGTGTGGCGGCCAGGCCGTTGCCGCATGGGGCGCGGAGCTCGGCGCTGGCGTTGTTGGATGGGACGCTCGGGTGGCATTGGAATCGTGTGCGGTTGGATCTGGACGTGGAGAATTTCTTGAATATTCGGGCGCGGGAGGGCGAGTATCACTTTGCGAGTCGGTGGGATCTGGAGCGGCCGGGGAGTGCGTTGCCGGCGCTTCATTATGTGGCTGCGCCGCCGCGAAACGGACGGTTAACGCTCACGGTTTTGTTTTGATTTTGGTGGTCGGGTTATAGGCTAAGTCCGCTTTGTTGCGTGCTTTCGGTATCAAAAGGATCGCAAGCGAGCGTAAGTTCCTGGGCGACCCAGGCGAGTAGCTGGGTGAGTGAAAGGAGGCCGATGAGGGCGCCGGAGCCGTCTA
>JBEBSM010000271.1:0-5709 GCA_040394315.1 Lujinxingia vulgaris | reverse complement strand
AGGACGCTGGCCTCTCACGCCGGTAACACGGGTTCGAATCCCGTACGGGCTACTTTACAAACCAAAGTGAGAATCTGATTGACTCGGTTGCAGTGTTTTGAAAGGCTCTCAAAACGCGAAAGCGTTTCAGAATTTTGATAATCGAGTTAGTCTGTATTATAGGAGATAACGACTATGGCAACAAAACGCCCATCAAAGATCGCCAGTAAGAAAAAAGGTAAGGGCAGCGAGAACTCATGCCCAACCTGTAGCTCAGAAATGCAGATGTCTCGTGTCGTTCGCATGACCGAGGGACCCAGTGGAATGTTCTGGGTTTGCACGTCCGCATCATGCATGGCAGTGGTTTCCAAGCACTCTGTGCATCTTGGTAGCCTTCTGTAAGAAATCAGTAAGACAGCCGCTTTATCAATTCATGAAAATGGACTGATAAAGCGGTTTTTTTATTAAAAGCCCGCGCATGCGGGTTTTTTTGTTTGTTCGCTTTGTTGGAAATTGTCTCTATTCACTGCTCATAAGATGCTGATGTATCCCAAAGTTCCAGTGATTGAGGAATGAACTTGAACCGAAGTGTTCTTTTAGGACATGGTGTTCGGTGTACTTTAGCATGGCACGATAATGCATGAATTTGTAGACAGCGGTGTTCAGGAGAGATTTTGATGCAGAAAGAACGAGCGAAAACGTACGGCGCAAAAATTCGCCGCCAGCTTCTCAGTGGTATGGTTGTCGTTGCAATGGCGTGGCCTGCGGCCGCGTTTGCGCAAGGGGGGAGCGTTCGCTATTCCTACGAAAAGATCGAAATTGGCGGCCAGGCCGACTGGGTTTTGGTTCCGATTGGTGAAGCAACCGCTTCCGGGAAAGTCAGCGCGCAGACAGTCGAAAAAGCGTTTGACGGACTCAAGCGCGCAAAACGCGCGACCTACGGGAAATCTACGCTCAAGCTGTCCGGAAAGTTTCCGGATAAAGCCAAGGCCGTGGTCACAATCGATCCGCAATATAGTCGTTATGCTCTCATCATTATCGCGGAAACCGTCTACACCTTGACCGAACTCGGTATCCAGGGCGTGGAGTTTCCCGGTCACGCCGAAGGTGTTGTCGCTCGAAAAGACGTGCCGTTTTCGGCGTACACGCTGACCGTGCCGCTTTGGAAAGTGTTGCCACCGGGTAAGGTCACGGGAGCTCAAATCCAAATGCCGGATGGAACGTTGTTGCCATCGAAAGAGATCGACGCGCGTTGGAAATCGGACAGCGCTGGATTGCGTGCACTTGCGTACGGTTATCTGAATTCGGACGATGTTTTTACCGTCGTTTCGGTCGCGCGAATGCTCCCCAGCCTGGGTAGTTTCCAGCCGGATGCAATGATTCCGTTGCTTGAAAACCCGGCGCGCCAGATTCGCCAGGTGGCACTCGAAGTTCTAAAAGATCAGACCAATAACGATAAAGTTCTGGCTGCAGTCGTTGTGGCTCTTTCAAAAGAGCAGGACGAGGAAATGGCGCTCGATTTTGCCACTTATCTGGGGCAGGCCAAGCAACCCGAGTATAATGTTCATCAGCAGTACTTTTTTCTGACCCGCAGCAAAGATGAAAAAGTAGCGGCCAAAGCGGCCGAAAAGCTCGGGGAACGAAGCGGTGATGCCGGCGTTGTTACGCATTTGCGTGCAGCGCTTGAAGACAAGCGCGAACTCGTAGCGAAAGCTGCAGCCACTTCGCTTGGTAAATTGAAAGCCGATAACGAACGAATTGAAGCGCTTTCTTCGGATAAAGTTTCGGCGGCAGTCCGTACACAACTCGCGGAAGATGTTGCGACAGGATCCAAAGACCCCGCATCACAGGGTGCGGCGTTATTGTATCTCGCCAAAAACTCGGGCGGATCGCGCAGCCTCTCGGCGATCGAATCGCTGGGTGCACTCAAAACCGACAGTGCCCGCAAGTCGGTCGAAGCGTTTTTGAAAGATCCGCTGCCGGAACGTCGTGAAGCAGCCAGAAAAACTCTGCAAACGGTCGGTAATATTGACTCGATTTCGCCCATTGCGGACGCGATCCGGGCAAATACCGATGCAGTTCTGATGGAAGAAACCGGTTATGAAATCATGGCCGCGCAGTCGATGGATACGATCATCAGCAGCACGAGTAATCGTGATAACCTGGTGCAACGACTGGCGTTTCGTGCGCTCGGTGCACGCGCCGTCATGGACAAATCCAAAGACAAGCGCGTTGTCGATACGCTTGAATCCGGCACGAAACACAAAGATCCGCTGATCCGTGGTGCCGCAGCACGTGCCATGGGAACGCTCGCCACGGCGGAGTCGTTGAAAGTACTTGTCGGAATGGTCGATGACAAAAGTGCTCCTGTTCGACGTGACGTTGCGCTTGCACTGGGCAACTATAAAAACGGCGAGCAAATCGATGTACTCGTGAAATACCTTGATGATAACTCGCCGGAGGTTATTTCTGGCGCGATTGACGCGATGGAACAACGTCAAGAAGCGTTGTCTTGGAAGAAAATCTGGAGTCTTGCGGAACATTCCGATGCCGGCGTACGAGCCAGCGCATTGCGTGCTCTGACAACGCTTGTCGATCGTCAGGATAAAGAGGCTGTTCGACAGGTCGTCAGCTTGCTTGGCGGTGCTGTGACGGACAAAGCACAGTTGGTTCAGCTGGAAGCACTTGCGCAGCTCGGGCGCTTTAACGACGAAATGGCCGTGACAAGTATTGCGATTCGCGTGTCTGCCGAAGAGAAGGAATTGCGCCTGGCAGCGATTCGTGCGCTCGGGACGGCCGGTCATCCAAGTGGTACGCCGCTTGTCGTGCGAGCGCTGGATGACTCCGATCTGCAGGTACGGCGTGCAGCCGTCCAGGCACTGGGAAAACTGAAAGATAGTTCGGCGAAACCCGGTCTGCAAAAGCGCGTTGAGCTTGAGCAGGATGCAGGTCTTGTTGAATTGATTCGTGAGACGCTTAAAACAATCTAATGGTGAAAGTTATGGCGTTTTCAGCGTCTATTGCAATAAATAAGCGTCTGATTTCGCTGGCTTACCTTGGTTTTGTTCTGGTAGTTTTCGCTGCGCTCGCTGGTTGTGAGCGCAGCGGACCGCCGGCTTCTCAAGCGCTTTCGCAACAGAAAAGCGAAGAAAATAAGCCGAAGACCGATGCCGCCGTCGAAGTAAAAGAGGCGGTTGGTTCTTTAGAATCCGAAAAGAAAGAAATTTCGTGCTCCTATGATGCGGAATGCAGCGGATATTTTCGTTGTATTGGCGAAGTTTGCGCGGTGCCGCCGGCGGTCACGGGTGTGCATGATGAAACAACGCCGGTTGTGGTGTTTCGTGCTGATAAATCGCCGGATTCCGAAGAAATTAGTCGATTCTATGTGGAATTGGCAGTTTCGAATTTGGAGCAGCAGCGCGGTTTGATGTTTCGGCGTTCGATGCAGCCAAACTGGGGCATGTTGTTCATTTATTCGTACGACGAGCATCATGCCTTTTGGATGAAAAACACACTGATTTCGCTGGATATGGTGTTTGTAAATTCGTCCGGGCAGGTTGTGGGCGTGGTCGAAGCGGCCGAACCGCTTACTTTAGATCGGCGCGAAGTGGATGATGTTTCGCGGTACATTCTTGAACTCAACGCCGGGGTTGCCCAAAAATCTGGCATCAAAACGGGCGTCTGGATGAGTTTTGAGAACATTGCCGATGAGCATGCACCGGGTTTGTGATTCTTTCGATATATCCCATAAAAAGTGTCCTGAATGAGCGAGTTTTTTAAGCGCGGCATGGAGGTCTTTCGCCTGGTTTTTCCAACGCGGCTGCACGTTATCTGTCTTGGAATCTCGGCCGTTTTGGCGATCGTTTTGTGTTTCGTGCCTCTGGTCGACATTCTCGGTTACGAATCGGCCGCATTTTTTGGCGTGTGGCTCGGCATCGTTTCGACCGGACTGACGCTTCATGCACATTCGAGGGGATTGCTACAAGCGCCGCTGTGCAAGGCCTCGGCGGATTTACCGATTGAGCGTCGCGCTTCACCGGTCGCTTCTTTTTTGAAGATGTACGCGCACAATCTTGCGCTGGTCGTGCTGCCGTTTGGGATTTTGTGGCTAAATGCGCTGCGGATCCCCAATTGCGATTTGCGCGCCGGGTTTTTGTTCTGGCTTTTGATCCCTGTCTTTTCGATTTTACTCGGCCAGTGGTCGGCCTGGATGGCGTTGGCGGTGGCTCCGAATAAGCGCTGGCTTGCGCGAACGATTGCTTTTGGATTGCCGCTGATGAACGCAGTTGCGCTCGGATTGCACCTCGCGCTTGAACCCCCAATTATCGGGCATCAGTGGTGGCTTGGTTATTTTGGTGGCTCGATTTACGACGAAGCGATGGCGATTCCCATGAGCCTGGTCTGGTATCGGGTAACCAACATACTTCTGGTAGCACTCGGCGTTTGTGGAATCGAAACCCTGCGTCAACGACAGCTCGGCAGATCCTATTTCAAACTCGCCTGGGTATGTGTCGCGCTGGCCGCTGTACTGGCGGTCGGATGGGGTGGACGGCGAGATCTGGGGATCGAAATTGATCGCGACTACATCGCCGACGAGTTGGGTGGCCGTTTAGAAACCGAGCATTTCATCATTTATTATCCGCTGCATGAGTCATTTGTGGATCAAATTGATCGAATTGCCGAGGATCATGAATATCGTTTTTCGCAATTGCGTGCGTTTTTTGAAAGTGATCCGCTGCAGTATCGCGACGGTGCAAAGATTAAGAGTTTTATCTATCCCGATAGGGATGTGAAAGGGCGGTTGATGGGCGCGCGTAATACGATGATCGCGAAGCTCTGGCTGCACGAAATCCATATTTTGTGGCGAGGGTATGGCGATAATCTGCTGACCCATGAGCTTTCGCATGTTTTTACGGAGTCTTTTGGTGCAGGACCGCTTCGCTTGAGTATGCAGCGTGGAATCGGCGTGAATATGGGGCTGGTCGAGGGAATTGCGACGGCAGCAGATTGGCCGGTGCGCGAGTTAACGCCGCATGAAACCAGCGCGTCGTTGCGTGCGCTGGAGATGGCGCCGGATATTCGCGGATTGCTTGGCGCGTCGGGTTTTTGGACGCAGGCGTCCGGGCGGGCGTACACGTTGATGGGATCGTTTGTGCGTTATTTGATCGACACCTACGGCATTGAGAAGTTCAAACTGGCGTATCCGACCGGGGATTTTGTGTCGGCGTATGGAAAAACCTCCGATTTGTTGGTCGGTGAGTGGGAATCGTATCTCGATCAAATGACGGTGAGTGCGGATCAGTTAGAGCTTGCGCGTTATTTGTATGATCGACCGAGTATTTTTGGGAAAGTGTGCGCGCGAACGATAGCGGACATGCGGCGCCAGGCAGATCAGGCGGTTGCGCGTGGTCAGGTTCTGGAGGCGCGTGAGATTTTCGAGCAAATCATTTTATTGGATGCCTCGAATAGCTCGTATCAATTTGAATATGCGTATCTTCTGGACCGCGCGCGCGATTATACCGCGGCATTGGATATCGTGGAGACACTGAGTTCGGATGCAGAAAGTCAGTCCGTGCAAAATGCGGAGTTATTGTCGGTTCAGGCTGATATGCAGTGGCATCTCGGGCAGTTCAAGAAGGCCGAAGCGTTGTATGCGCAGTGTTTGACGATGAAAATGCCGACGGATCTGGAACGCCACATTCGTGTGAAGTATGCGGTTGTTTCGTCGCC
>JBEBSM010000270.1:0-5717 GCA_040394315.1 Lujinxingia vulgaris | reverse complement strand
ACGCTCCACGCACTACTACCGGTTCCAAAAAACCTGACAGATTCTATCCAATCGTGGCCGGATTTTATCGGCCGAGCAACTGCAACATCTCAAGCTGACTGGAAAACTTGAACTCTTTCACGCCACGTGCAGCGGCCTCACGTTTTTCAACTTCTTCCAGCTTTTGAATCGCACCGTAGTTCACAACCCCAACGTTGCGCCCTTCAAAAACACCCAGCAACTTCTCGAGAATATCATGAATCGTCGTTGTATCCGTCGGCTTTTGCTCAAACTCGCCGTTCAAATACGCCAGGATTTCATCGCAACCCTGTACCGAATCGATCCGCGCTTTCCCAACCAGACCATCCGATGCACGCCGCGCCCAGCCAACCACAAACGTATCCCAGACAGGCTCGTTTTCGTCCGGATCATAAACCATATAACGAGGCCTATCCGGGAATTTCTCCCAGACTTCCGGAACCGTCGCAAACTCCCCGCGACGCACCCGCGAAAGCGGAATCCCAAGCGATGGCTCAATATTATCGCCCACCGCAAAAATCACCGTATCGCACGCTATCGTCTCAAATTCGCCGGTCATCTCCAGACCAATTCGACCGCCCTCGTCGGCCGGCAACAGACGCGTTTTTTCAAACGTCATCCCGGCAACACGACCGTTCGCATCAACCTGAACCGCTGCCGGACTACGCAAAAACCGCATCTGAAACTTCGTATTGCTCGGCGATTCAAGCTGCGAACTCTCAAACTTGCGCAGATCTGCCAGTACTTCTTGCGGATCCTGGCTTACCGCCATCAGATTGGCCGAAATATCTTCAATCTCGTTCGCAATCTGCTCCAAATCCAGCGCCGCACGAACCGACTTAAATTCCTTGTCCGTATACGCTCGTTCAGCCGGCCCACGCCGTGCAACGGCCGTAACCGTTTTCACACCACGCTCGCACACCATCCAGTGCACAATATCCATGCACACATTGCCAAGACCGATCACGCAAACCTCTTCGCCAATCGCAAACTCGCGCTCACTAAATGGCGGAAGATTGTTGTAATGATACACCAGATCTTTTGCGTGATAGCTGCCCACCGCATTTTCGCCCGGCAAACCAAGCCAGCGTGTTCCCTGTGCGCCGACCGCGACCACAACCGCATCAAAGCCCATCGCGCGAAGTTCATCCACGCTGATATCGGCCTCCACACCAACCTGCACGTTCCCGTAATAATGAATGTTCTCGCGCGACAAAATCCCCGTAAAATACTTCCGAAGACCATCCTTCATCTTGTATTTCGTCGGATAAATCCCGAACTCCGCAAGTCCTCCCGGTTTAATGTCCCGGTTTAATATCACGATCTCATGACCAGCCTTGGCCAGAGCTTCTGCGGCATACAAACTGGCCGGACCTGCACCGATTACCGCTACATTGAACTTCATTTCTGACATCGTCTTCACTTCTCTTCGCCGATTGCTTGAACATTCCGCCAGATTAAGTTCTGGCGGCAAATGGTATCTGCTGGCGCCCAAATCGCATAAATACGGCTTTTGAGCAACCAATACGATACCGCACTCGATGTACCACGGCCGGGCGAGCTTTATTTCAAAGACTTTTTATGCGCCTGCAATTATTTGTCGGTGATTTCCTGAAGCTCACTCATCATCGCTGCTTGAAACAACATCACAGGATGCAGTCCCAATCCCAGATACGAAGTCATTCCCAACGCACTCGACAGATCTTCCTCGGCTTTTTTACGTTCAGCCGGTGACAACGACTGCCAGGTTTTAAACGTCGCCGCTGGCATACGCGCCATCGCAATGGCTCCCGGGCCACCACCGATAACGGCCATATAAGCCTCAAGATTACCTTCCTCCCCCTTGGACGAAGCTTCCTTCGCCTCTTTCACACCCTTTTTATACTCGGCCGCTATTTCGGGCTGTTCTTTCAACACCAGCTTAATCGCCTCATCCGAATGCTTGTCCTTGAGATCGTGCTGCTTTGCCATCATTTCGGTGGCAGCCACAGCGCCGGAAATCCGCAAAATTCGCGAAAAATGTTCCTCATAACCGCCATGCGCTTTGACATGTTCATCAAACGCGCCGCTCAGTTTTGACATCGACGTCATCGTTTTGCCCACATTGCGCATGTCCCGCATGCCTTCGACGACGGATTTCTTCTCCTTGCTATCCGACTTTTCAAGCGTCTTCATGTTCTTTTCGTACTCAATAAATGCCTTGTTCTTTTGCCAGGCCGCTGCCGATTTATGAAAAGCCGCAACCTCCGCTTTCGTAAGCGGTTTCAACATATATTCGCGTACTTTATCCATCTCCAATGCATCACTTTTACCATCAGCATTGCTCCCGTCTTTAGATTTCGAGCCTGATTTCGACGACTTACCAGACTTTGAAGCCACACCATCATCACTCGACGTCGACTCTATCTCGAAACCATCGGAAAACTCCGAAAACGTAGTCTTAGCCTCGCCGACTGCAAAATATGCGATTACGCCCACAACGATCAACATCACAAGCGTTAGACATCCACAGCCGCCAAGCGCGATTAGCCAGGGAAATTTCGACTTATTCGCCGGAGCCCCGCCCGGAACACCATTCGGATCTTGAATTTGCATTGCCATACAAAGCTCCTCAACACGTGATACGTATTATCGGGTTAAATAAAATCATTACGTGAATCATGAATGTTTAGTTCTGCCTCTTCCATTCGTCCACCAAAACCTTTTCAAAGATCTTTACTGGATCAAATGCAACGCCGAGAAAAAGATCTCCTTCACGAAAGACTTCCATTTCCTCCGCTACACGACGACGCTCCTGCACGCTCAATGCACGCCACGCTTCAAAGGAAGCCCGCGGCACCTTTGCCAGCGCGACGATACCCGCGCCACTGGCCATGATCACCGCTTTTGCATCGACGTCACCATCTTCGGTTTCAACGATACCATCCTCATACCGCGATTTGACGAGCGCTTCTTCAGCCAGCACACGCTCAATCATTGCATCAGAATGCTTGTTCCTGAGGTCATAACTCAAGGCAACGACGTCGATCGCTGCCAGCACGCCGGCAAAACTGAAAACGCTGTTATAGTACTTTTCGTAGCCACCATGTTCGATCACAGCTTTATCAAGATTTGGACTTTCACCGTATGAATAAAAGGTAGAAAATATCATATTTGCCACCATCAAATAGATACGCGCCGTTGAAACACCATTTTCCTCATCCCCCCACGTGATTCGGTCAAACCCGCGCACTAACGCCTCGTGAACCTTTTGATATTCAGCAGAAAACTGATGCAAATTTTCGACATCCGCATCAGTAATCGGCTGAGCCACGTAATCGCGAATTTTTTCTGGCTGTAGAGCACTCGCAACAACATGCCTTGAGGACCATTTCTCGACACTGGAATTGCCGGCCGCCACTCGTGCAATACTCTGTGCATCTCGATTGTATACTGTTCTTACATACGCAAAATAAGCAAACATAATCAGTAGAATCATCGAAAAGACCCAGATGCATTTTTGCACGATCCTGGACGCGTTCAGAAAAATACCACGCCAGTAAATCCCCTGTTTTGCCGGATAATTTTCGTGCATCAAAAACTCCCTGACCATTCCCAACAATTAATTAAAAGACGCTAAGTTTCTAATCAGCAACGCCCGATGAGTTACCGACAAAAACCTCAAACTTTTCACCAGGCTTATTTCTTTGAAGCCTGAACCAGTGCGCGATATTCAGCGACATCACCCTCGATCGATGCGGCCGCATCCTTCCAAAACGCTTCCTGCGTTACATCCGCGTCCAAATAATGCGCCGCAATTTCTTCGACCGTCATTCGACCTGTGTCCTTGAGCAAGTTGTCTACCACCCGCGCAAATGAAGGTCCTTCCAACTCCGCACGCGTATACAAAGCCTTCGAAAACAAATATCCGAAAGTATAAGGAAAATTATAGAATGGCCGCTGCGTCATATAAAAATGCAGTTTTGATGCCCAGAAAAGCGCATCGACCGCTTCAACGCCGTCACCGAACGCTTCGCCAAAAATTTCGCGCGTCAGCCCACTCAAAACATCCTCATCAAGCTCACCTTCTGCACGTTTTTCATGCATCGCAAGCTCCAGACGATAACGAGCCGGAACATTCATTAAAAACGTTACCGCACGCTGCAAACGCTCGTCGAGCAGCCGCAATTTTTGATTACCCGTAACCAACTTCAACGCGGCCTCTTCCACCAACGCCTCCGCCAACGTACTTGCTGTTTCAGCGAGCGTCGACGGGAAGTCAGTCTCCGAAGCTGCCATATTGCGCATAATCCAAGAATGGTATCCGTGCCCCAGCTCATGAGCCAGCGTCTGCACGGCCGCTGCCGTTCCGCCAAAAGTCATGAAAACCCGCACCTGTTTCGCTGCCGAAAATGTCGCACAATAGCCTCCCTGTCTCTTGCCCGAACGATATTCAGCTTCGACCCATTGCTCCACAAACGCATGCTTACAAAAATCAGCCATCGGCTGTGAAAACTTGCCGATTTGCTCGACAATAAATTCCTGCGCATCCTCATAACTAATTTTATCTTCCCGTGCGCCCTCACCAACCGGTGCACTCAAATCGTACCAGGCCAATTTTTCCACACCCAGATACGACGCTTTGAGCTGCATATACTCAACCAGCACATCTTGATACGAGGCCGCCGCCGCCATCATCGCGTCAACCGACTCACGCTTCATTCGGTTTTTCTGCAACGGATCGGTCAACGCATCGCCACCACGCCGCCGATACAAGCTCTTCTCGCTGCCTATAATCGAATTCAACGCCGCAGCACAAACCGGTGCCGTAGTCTGCCATGAAGCCGTCAATCCTTCGAACGTACGTCGTCGAACATCGCGATCTGGATCTTCAGCCATATTTCTAGCCTGGCCGACCGAAACCACCGTTTTTTTGCCGACGCTATCCTCAATTTCTACCTCAAGGCGCGCTGAAACCTGGCTGTACAATGCCCCCCAGCCATGCAGACCATCCCTCTTAAGTTCGACTGCCAACGCTTCCAGCTCCGGATCCATCGAATTGTCCGCATCGCGGCGCATCTCACGAAGAACCAAATCCATTGCCGAAAGCGCCTCCAAACCGTGAACTTTCTCAAATTGAGAATCGCTCAAGCCACGAAACATGGCTCGAATATCGACCATCATCGATCCGAACTGTGTCCGCGATTCATTCAACAAACCCGGCATTCTGAGCGCACGTGGATCATCGCTCGAAGCTGATGCGACACAGTGCGCAAAGGTGGAAACCTCGCGCAAACGCTCATCAAGTTGTTCTTGATCCAACAAAAAAGACGCCCATGCCTGCGCATCCGTCGATGATAAATGCTCCACCCGCAAAGAAACTAGCGTTCGAACCCGAGCGCGCAACGCCGCAATCTCCGCGTCAACAGCCTCTACCTCCATCTGAAACGCTTTAGACTCTACGCCGCCCGGAAAAATACTTTCGAGATCCCATACCGGATTGTATTTAGGAAAACTTATATTTGCGTTCGACGCGTACGACACGTTCGTCCTCTCAAAAGTCTTATCGTAAAGCGCCGCCGCGACCGAAATTTCGGCCGCGGCGGCGAACGGTAATCGTAAACGATGTCAGTTTTTGGCAGCCTGAATCAGTGCGCGATATTCAGCAACATCGCCCTCAATTTAGGCGGCTGCCTCTTTCCAAAACGCTTCCTGCGTCA
>JBEBSM010000269.1:0-5722 GCA_040394315.1 Lujinxingia vulgaris | reverse complement strand
GGATTCAAAATCCGCTGTCCGCGAGGACGTACGAGTTCGAGTCTCGTCTCCGGTACTTGATTGTATTAAAATGTTGGTGTTTGAATCTAATAAAGCCTGCTCACATTTCTTGTGAGCAGGCTTTATTTATTTGGGGAGCTTTGTGCGATCGATTCCTGGTCCTGCGGATGATCAGGGTGCGTTTGGTGGAAAGTGCGCAGCGTCTATTTTCTAGCGAGATGCAGAGGCAAGCGGAAAACTGAGCATCGTAAATCAAACGCAGTGAGGCAGTTATGGAGAAATCATCCACGAGCATGAACGGCTTTTCATCAATGGCCCCCTTGTGGCTGCTGATAATGGAGGGTGTGGCTGCAATCGTTATCGGCTTTTTCTTCTTGTTTCAGCCGGTAAGTACACTGATGGCAATTGGGATTTTACTGGCGGTATTCTGGTTGATCCACGGAATCAGCACATTGTTATCGTTGATCTGGAATCGTGAAGTCTGGGGTTGGAAACTTGTTATCGGCGCGTTCGGCGTGATTGTCGGCCTGAGTATATTGCAGGCGCCGCTGGCGGGAACGGCTGCGTTGTCGGTTGCTCTGGTAATATTGCTGGGAGCGTACGGATTGATTGCGGGAAGCGTCGAAATTTACATGGGAATCGATGAACGCAATGCCGGTAAAACGGTAATCGGCGTACTGACCTTCTTTTTTGGATTTGTCTTCATGCTGTATCCGGTCATCGGATTGTCGATCATTCCCTGGATGCTCGGCCTGTTTTCAATCTTCAGCGGGGTTGTGATCTTGTTCATCACGTTTGCTTTTAACCAAACGTCGCATGAACTGCAGTCTTCTGGGCTTGATAATCACGCATGATGCGTGGACTTTGGCAATTGTGACGAGAGAAATGAATCGCAGCAATCCATCATAGAAGTAATTCAGGCATATTTATTTAGATCTCTTTTTGAGCACTCCCGTTTGCATGGGCAGACCGTTAATCTGCAATCTGCGCGACGGGTATTCTAAATAAGACTGGTAGAGGAACTCATGCCTGATAACATTTTTGTGTTTGCTAGGAATTCAGCTCGATTCACTGTCTTGTGTTCACTAATTTTATCTTCATTGCTTGTCAGCGATGTAGGTCGGGCGGAAGCTCAGGAAGTTCGTCGGTTTTCCTGTGAAACGCCGATATCTGTTCCAGAAAATGTGCGCGATGCTTACGAGAAGCATTTTCAATGTACGGAAGTGGTATTTGACGCGTGGTTTCGTCAATATCCTGCCGAGATTGAGCAGCTTGAAAGCCTTTACAAGGCATGGCAGGACAGTCGGACGCATGATTTGCGTGGTCAAAAGGCTGCAGGGCAGTGGAATCAGCAGTATCCGGTGGAATTTAGCACGAAACGTGTTGAATTGAGTCCTGATCAAGTGCTTGAGATCGGTCCGACGCAAAGCGGTGAGCCGGTGCGGGTTCGTGGGGAGTTTGAGCGCCTGTTTGTGGACAGGGATAATCGGCGGTTGTTTTTGACGAGCAAGGAAGAGGGACTTGTTTCGATAAGCATTGCGGCTCGTTATGCTTTTGAGTTTGAGGGCAAAGTTGGGCAGTCAGGGGCACGAGACTTTTTTGTGGTCGATAAGGATACAGCACTGATTGAAGAACCGAATTTAAGGGGCGGGAATCGTGATCTGGTTGTTTTGGACATCTCGAATCGATCCGCGCCGCGTGAGATCGCGAGGTTGCGTGGTGCGGTGCCCGAAATGGGTGGTGCCATGAAGTTTCAGGCGTCGATGATGGAGTCTGCGCCTACTTTTGAGCAGTATCGAGCTATTCGTGAAGGCGAGATGTCGGAGGCGTCATGTGGAGCGCGGCCAAGGGTTAAAAATAAGCCAAGAGCTCGTTGTCGGCCAGATGGAAGTTGTTTTGAACGCAAGGTTATCGGGAAGCCCGAGGGGGGTTGTATGCCGGTGATGATCCTTCCCCGACAATCGCCGCGATCCATATCGCAGAGCGCTCCTGGGACAGAAAGCAAGAAAATGGCTGCTCCTAGAGAAACGGTTTCTGAGGATCTTTTTGATGATACAACAATGGAGGGTGGCGAGGGTGGTGCAGGATCGTTAAGCCAGATGATGGTTTATGGCAAAACACTCTATGTTTTGAGCGGCGCCAGGAGCAATAAACATGGGTACTTGACGACATTTGATTTGTCAGACCGAAAAAGTCCTCGAATTCGACAGGTTATTCAGCTTGATAACGGTCCGGAGGCACTTCAGCGGCATGATAGTCTGTTGTTGATCGCAGGACGTAGCGGGGTCATGACGGCGTCGTTGGGTATTGAATCGCAGCCAAGATTGCTCGGGGAGTTTCGGCAGAATTGTTGGGTACGCCGCGATCCGATTGTGGTGCAGGGGGCGATTGGTTATCGCACGATTGTTACCCAGGGGGGGCGAGATGATTGTGGTTCGCGGCTGGAAGTTATTGATTTGAGTCAGCCACATAAGCCGAGGTTGCGCTCGACGTATTCGTTTCGACGGCCTCGTGGATTGAGTGTGCACGGCGATCGGTTGTTCGTGGCTGATGAGAAGAAGGGCGTCGTGGTCTTCGATATTGAAAATCCGATCAGGCCAAAGATTGTCGGAACATGGCGATTGGCGGGTGTGAAGGATCTGGTACTGAGCGGTTTTGATTTGTACGCGATGAGTGGTTCGGAGATCAGAACGTTTTATGTCGGTCCGCTTTATGAGCGTGGCAAAAAAGCGGCTGCTGCTTTCAAGCAAATCGAGGGAATTCAAACGGTAGTCAGCGTTTCTAATGATGTTGCGCATGACAGAAAACGCTGAGAAATGATGGTTCGATGACCAACGGGAATATTGAAGGAAAACTCAAAAGCAGAGCACCAAGTCGGTGCTCTGCTTTTTGGTTTTTTTATATTTAGAAGCAGCGTCTGGAGCTGCCCACCTGGCGCACGAGAAACCCTGGATTTTTCTATGAGGTGCAAAACGTTTCCGATAAATTAGATCTTCCTGAGAGAAACGCCGTTTATGTGGGTAGACCGTTAATCTGCGCGACGGGTATTTTAAATAAGACTGGTAGAGGAACTCATGCCTGATAACACTTTTGTATTTGCTAAGAATTCGGCTCGATTCGTTGTCTTGTGTTCACTGGCCTTTTCTTCGTTGCTTGTCAGTGATGTAAGTCCGGCAGAAGCTCAGGGATTTCAACAGTTTGTCTGTGAAACGCCGGCTTCTGTTCCAGAAAATGTGCGCGGTGCTTACGAGAAGCATTTCCAGTGTACGGAACAAGTATTTGACGCGTGGTTTAGCAAGTATCCCGAGGAAGTTGCTCAGCTTCAAAATCTATATCAGGCATGGCAGAGCAGTCGGCGTCATGACTTGCGCGGCCAACCGGCTGCCGGACAGTGGGTTCAGCAGCATCCGGTCAACTTTAGTACGCAGCGTGTCGAGCTGAGTCCGGGGCAGGTTTCAGAAGTGGGCCCGACGCAGAGCGGTGAGCCGGTACAGGTCCAGGGCGAATTTGAACGGTTGTTTGTGGACCGCGATAATCGGCGGTTGTTTTTGACGAGTAAAGAAGAAGGGCTGGTTTCGATTGGAATCGCGCGGCGTTATGCGTTTAAATTCGAAGGTAAAGTTGGGAAGGCCGGCGCACGCGACTTTTTTGTGTACGATAAAAACACCGCGCTGGTTGAAGAGACGAATCCGAAAGGTGGCAATCGTGACCTGGTTGTTCTCGATATCTCAAATCGCGCAAAACCACGTGAAATCGCAAGGTTACGTGGTGCTGTTCCAGAAGTTAGCAGCTCCGTGGAGTTTCATCCGGGGATGACGAACGCGCCGCCAACATTTGATCAATATCGATTTATTCGCGAAGGCCTGGTGACATCGACGTCTGCCTGCCAGCCGCCGAGTGATATGCTTTTGAACCAGCGAGGTACGCGTTGTCGTCCGGATGGGAGCTGCTATCAGAGTCAGATTGTCACAAAACCCGAGGGAATTTGCTCGCCGTTGGTGGCCACATCGCAGACGATCGGCCGTCGCAGCGTTGACGACGCTCTGACCGACGAATTTGAGCGTGAATGGGAAAGTGACAGGTTTGAACTGTCAGAAGCACCTGCAAAACCCCGTTTTGCTCAGAGTTCTGGGGGAATGGCTCCTAAGAAAAGCGCTGAAGCTCGTTCTGCTCCGGCGGGGGCGACAGGGCCGACGACCACGAAAGGTGGCGATGGCGGTGCGGGATCTTTAAGCCAGATGATGGTCCATGGCAAAACGCTCTATGTTTTGAGCGGTGCTGAAAACCTTCAGCGCGGGATTTTGACATCGTTCGATTTGTCGAATCCTAAAAATCCGCGAGTACGACAGGTTATGGATCTCGATAACGGACCGGAAGCACTGCAGCGTCATGATAACTTGTTGTTGATAGCGGGCCGTGATGGCGTGGTTACAGCATCGCTGGGTGTTGCGTCGCGTCCCCGGCTGCTCGGCGAGTTTCGGCAAAATTGTCCGGTAAACCGGGATCCGATTGTGGTGCAGGGCGCGATTGGCTACCGCACGATCATCGTCGAAGGACGCCGCATCAACTGCACTTCTCGCCTGGAAGTTCTCGATTTGAGCCAGCCTCATCAACCGATGATGCGGGCAACATATCCAATTTATCGGCCTCGCGGATTGAGTGTGCTCGGAAATAGACTGTTTGTGGCTGACGAGTACCAGGGTGTGGTTGTTTTCGATATCGGTGATGCGATCAATCCCGTAATTGTCGGAACCTTGCCAATGACAGGCGTCAAAGATCTGGTGCTGAGCGATTTTGACCTGTACGCGATGAGCGGCTCGGAAATTAAGACCTATTATGTGGGGCCACTGTATGAACGTGGGCTCAATGCTACGACAGGCTTTGGGAAAATAGAGGGTGTTCAAACGGTGGTCAGCGTTTCTAATGCCGTGGTGACGGATAGAATGCGCTGATACGCAATGATTTCGTGACTTAATAAAATGCATAGATGAGCCCAAAAGCAGAGCACTGATCGGGGTGTTCTGCTTTTGGGTTTTCTGCGTTCCGGCGCAGCGCCGGGCCACGCTTTTGGACACAAGAAAAACGTTGGTTTACATTAGGATGCGCAATAATTTTCCAGTAAATTAGATCTTCCTGGGAGAAATTCCGTTTATGTGGGTAGACCGTCAAATTACACGACGGAATTCAAACCCGAACTGGTCGAGGATCTTATGACTGCTTTCTCTATGTATATTGCTAAAAATGCTGTGAAAATCATCGCGATCAGTGCGCTCGTGGTTCCTTCGATGATGCTCGGTATTTCAAGTCCGCTCGAAGCTCAAGCACGCCCGATGTTTAGCTGTGAAACCCCGGCTAGCGTGCCGGATTCCACGCGCAGTGCTTATGAAATCCATTATCAATGCACGGAAAAAGTCTTCGACGAGTGGTTCGGTAAACATCCGGCCGAGGTCGCGCAGCTTCAAAATCTTTACCAGGCATGGCAGAGCAGTCGGCGGCATGACTTGCGTGGTCAGTCGGCTGCCGGACAGTGGGTTCAGCAGCATCCGGTTAATTTCAGTGCAAAACGTGTCGAGTTGAGTCCTGCGCAAGTAGCCGAAGTGGGGCCGACACAAAGTGGCGAGCCGGTGCAGGTCAACGGTGAGTTTGAGCGGTTGTTTGTAGATCGAGATAATCGTCGCTTGTTTTTGACCAGCCAGGAAGAGGGATTGGTCTCGATTGGAAT
>JBEBSM010000268.1:0-5744 GCA_040394315.1 Lujinxingia vulgaris | reverse complement strand
GATTTGTATAAAGCTGACCTGAAAACAAATTACACAAAATATGTTGCACACCCGGTGCGCACCGTCACCCCCCCGGTTTCACCGGGGGCTAGCACAACCGGCGCGCTACGCACGGGTTTCACCCGGCTCCGCGGTGCGTGCGATTGTGGTTTGGGTCGCGGTGCGTGCGATTGTGGGTTGGGTCGCGGTGCGTGCGATTGTGGTTTGGGCGGGGTCGCGGTGCGTGCGTGCGATTGTGGGTGGGTTAAAAACTGATGTCGTTGTCGATGACGCCGCCGTGGGTGTAGGTGCTTTCGAGGAGGCGGCGGAAGCGTTCGAGGTCGGTGCGGATGAAGTCGAGTGGGATATTGTTGAGAAATTGGGTTGCGATGGGGGCGGCCAGTCCGGCGGGTGGGCGGTAGCAGATGGTGGCCTGGACGCGTGTGCCGTTGCCGTTGTGGAGGCGTTGGAAACGAACGGTGCCGCGGGTGAAGATGTCGGCGTCGGCCACGGATTGCCAGCGGATGAGTTCGTTGGGTTGGAATTCAGTGATTTCGGCGTCCCACTCGATGACCTGGTTGGTGAAGGGGATGAATGCCTGCCAGTGGGAGCGGATGTCGTCGAGTTTGTGGACGTTTTTGATGTGATCCATGAAGCGGGGGAGGTTTTGGAGGTCACTCCAGAATGCGAAAACATCTTCGATGGGTTGTTGGATGATGATGGATTCTTCGAGTTCGATGAACTGATCGGAGGATTTTGACCGGGTGGCGTGGTTGGAGGCGTTTGAATCTTTTTGGGGGAGAACATTTTTGCTCAGGAGCTGGCGGTAGAGAAGTCCGCCGCCGATGCCGGCTAAAAATAGTCCGCCAAGGGAGCGTCGTGAGAGGCCGTAGAGCATGAGCAGGCCACTGCCGATCATGGGTGGCACGTCTTTGGATTCGACTTCTGCAAAGGAGATCCCTCGTTCTTCGAGGGCTGCCTGGGCTGACTGGTAGGGATTGAGATCGGTTGACTGTGCCATGTCGTTACCTCTTTGGGGCGATGAGACGGTTGTAGATTCTGTGGGCGATGTTGTCGTCTAAATTGGATACAGCCGTGCGATGACAAAGGTAAGGCTGAAAGTGTTGTGGCCAAATTTCGGTTTACCACATGTGGGGTGGTGAGTTGGTGAAGGGCTCGTCGGGGCTCATGGGTAAGTCAAAAGATTGGTCGTTGAGCAGGTTGTCCTGGGCGGTGCCGAGCATGCGGCGAAATTTGTAGTTTTCGCCGCCCTGGTAGTTGATTTTGTTGTCGTCAAAAAGCAGGCAGGACACATCGGTGCCAAGGATAAGCCAGTCGTTGATGGTGTTGCCGGTCACGTGCATGCGGGTTGTGTTGGCCATGTGGATGCCGCCGCCGTGGAAGGTGTTATTAATAATATAGTTGGCGGCCGGGTTTTTGCGCTCGTTGGTGCCGTAACCAATAATACCCCAGCGGCCGTTGGAGCTGCCGGTGGTGACGGTGATGGTGTTGCCGTGGATGACTTGATCGGTCTGGGTCCAGTGTACGATGGGGCCGTCGGTCTGTCGGCCGTCCACGCCGGTCTGGTCGCAGATGTTGTATTCAAACCAGACGTTTTTTCCGTCCATGTTCACGAAATCACCGCCCTTGTTGGCGTGGAAGTGATTGTTGTGAATCAAGATATCCTGGCTGTTGTATTTGAGGCTTTCGATGTCGATGCCAAACTGGGGGGCTGTGCCGGCAATGTGGTGGATTTCGTTGTTCTCGATGACGACGTTGGTGCCGCCGACGATGGAGACGCCCTGGCGGCGTTGATTGTGGATATTGTTGTTGCGAATGGTGATGTTTTTAGACGACGAGCCGTCGTCGCCGCCGCCGACGATCAGGATGCCGTCGCCGGTGCCGTGGGTGAGGGTGGTGTTTTCGATGCGTACGCGCTCGCTTTCTTGCCAGACGCAGATGGTGTGGCCTTCGTCGTGGGCGCCGCCGCCTTCGTAGATGTGCTCGTCGCGGTCGCCGCGGATGGTGCCGCCGGAGATGATGACGTCGGTTTTGCCGGAGACTTCGACAACGCAATAATTCCAGGTGTCGTTGGGAGCCATTTCGATGATGGCGGCGTCGTCGAGTACGAACGCAATGTTGCCGGGCAGCTTGATGGCTTCGGTGTATTTGTTGTTGGTTGGTTTACCGACAATATAAAGGCCTGCGGGCAGGTGGACGGTTCCGTAGTTGTTTTCGTGAGCCCAGGTGATGGCGGCGTTGATGGCGTCGGTTGTCTGCACGTGATTTGGCGCGTTGTGTTGAATGTTCCAGCGGGCCAGTTCGATGGTGTATTCGCGGTCGAGGTTGGGGATGTTGGGCTCGGCAGCCGTGGGGCGTTTGCCGCGCGGTGCGGTGCGGCATGCTTCGGGCAGGCGGCCGTCCCAGGTTTCGTCGACAAGATCGGGGACGTCGTGGCCATCGGGTGTGGTCTGGCCTGCGTCGGTGTCGTTGGAGGCGTCGGAAATATCGCCTTCGGTGTGTTCGGCGCGTCGTTCGTCGCGATCCTCGCCGCAGGCAGTGGTGAGCAGAGTGATCAGGGTAAGGAGAGCACTGATCCGAATGAGTCTTGTGTGGGCAGGCATTGAGAGGTCCTTGTGGGTGCGTGATGTGGCGTTATTCGAAGAGTTTGCCGAGGTCGTCGAGGGCGCTCTTGGTCTGGGAGGCGGCTTCTTTTTGTTCGGGCGTGGTAAGTGGTTCGGTTTTGGGGAGGTTAGCGGCGGAGCGGCGCCAGGTGGTGAAGAATTGGGTGATGGCGTCTATGAATTGTTGGAGGGTGACGTCACCGATGCCGGGGATTGTTTCTATATCGTTGATGTGGGGCGGGAGGTCGGCGATGCGGATGGCGTCGGGCTCGCGCTCCAGGTAGGCGGAAAGGCTTTTGAGCAGGCGTTTGCGTGTGGCGGGTACGATTTCGAGCTCGGAAACGGGGCGTTGGAGAAATTGTGGGGAGGCGAATCGGATGAAGGTGTCGTAGAGGATGGCGGATTTAGCGCTCATGGTGAAGAAGGACGGGGTGACGCTGAGGTCCGGGTTGAGGCCGAGGATCCAGGCCAGTGTGGTGTCGCGGTGGTAGTTTTCGAGGAGTTGTTGGGCGCGATTGGAGGTTTCGTCGGAAGGACGGGTTTCGAGCAGGGATTTGAGCTGGCCGATGGGGGCGAAGCGGTCGATGCCGAGCGTGGTGAGCAAGGTATCGTCGAGCAGAAGTGCTGCGGGTTGGTTCAGGGCGTGTTCGAGAAATGCGTGGAATTGTGTGGTGTCGCTGCGCATGAACGTGTTGACGAGGTTACGCGGTGCGATGTTGTGTAGTCGCTGTTCTTCGAGGTCGAAATCTTCGGACAGGTCGAAGATGGATTCGCTGTAGGCGCCCTCAACGTTGGTCTGCCATTTTTTCCAGTCGTCGGATTCAAAACTGAGCAGGGAGGTGATGAGTAAATCTCTGTCGAAGGCGACATCGTCTTCGTCGTCGTAATCTTCGTAGTAGAAATCGTCCTCGTCGTAATCGGCGTCGTCTTCGGTCGATACTTCGCCGACGGGTTCTTCAATTTCTTGCTCAGGGGGGCTCAGGAAGTAGAACATGTTGAGGATGACATCGATGAAGGACGGCTCGTCTTTGGTCGAGAAATGAAAGAATTGCGGGTGGCCAAAAGGTGGTCTGACGACAAACTCGGCGTAGGGGTCGGCCAGACGTTTGAGGGATGTGAGTTCGTTGAAATAAAAGGGGACGACGTTATCGGCTGACGGGTCGCTACTATCGATGATTTGCTGGGGTATCACGGTTACGAAAGGGTCGAACGAGCCGAAGCTGAGCAGCAAGTCGTAGCCTCGCCAGCGCACAGCCAGAGCGAATTGGTAAATGGATACGAGGGGTGGGTTGGAAAAACATAAGAATCCATCAAAATTGGAGGATTTTACTTTGTTTTTGTCTGCGAAGGCGGGTCGTGCGGTGAACAGTTCGCCCGGCGTTGGGTTGAACTGCCAGACTTTGAAGCGCTGGTCGCGGATCTGGTGATAAAGATCGAGAGCGTCGGGGGAGCTTTTGAGTGCTTTTTCGATGAATGTATTGAAGAAAGGGGCGGCGTCGGTTTTGTAGGTGAAATAGCGTAGGGCGGTGAAGGGCTCGAGGATATCGCGTGCGACGTTTTCGGGAACGACTGCTGCGTCGATGCCGAGTGTCTGGCAGAGATCTTCGTAAATATCGGTCTGGGTTTGTGATTCCCATGCGATCGCGGCGGTGATGGATGCTTCGAGAATGGCAATCAGACTGGACATGAATTGCTGAGCAAGCACATCACCGGCGTGCTGGTTGTTGGCCGCTTGCCGAAGTTTCCTGGTGGGGGAGGTCCGTGGTTTCTTGCGCGGATTCATGGCGATGAACATCGGAAATATGTCGCTAGTTGTGTCATCGGGTGTGTCGTCCTGGGTGGACGCGTCGTGGGTTTTGAGAGACTCGCAGCATTTTTTGTATTTTTTGCCGCTGCCGCAAGGGCATGGTTCGTTTCGGCCGATTTTGGACATGTGCTGGGCTCTGGGTTTTGGTGTTTGTTTGTGTGTTTGTTTGGAGTCGGGGGCAAGAAAAGCACGGTGTGCGTAAAAAGCAAAGGCAAAAGCACACCAAAAGCTTCGCGCGAAGACGCGAAGGGCGCGAAGGGGCGCGGGGGCTATTTGAAGAGTTTGGTGAACGCGTTGGGTTGTTCGACCGGGTCCGAGGCGGTAATCGTGCGTTTGTTGTCCGGGCCGGGGGCGTGCAGGGAGTGCGGATCTGCCAGGTATTTGATGGCGGTGTGTTCGTTGTAATAAAAGGGGACTCTGGTCTGAGCGGTGGGGTTTTTGATGTCGACGATCTGGTGTTGTTTGGCGATGGCGGTGGGCTCAAAGGCACCAAGGCTTAACAAAAAGTCGTAGCCCTGCCAGTGGATGGGGGAGGCCAGATGGTAGTTGGAGGGGATGGCGTCGGAGAGGCAGAAAAATCCGTCGATTTCGCGGTCTTTGTGGGTCTTTGGATCGGTGAAGGCAACGCGCGTGGTGTAGGTCTGGTTGACCGACGGCGCGAATTCCCAGACGTCGAAGGGCTGGTTGGTGAGCTGGGTGTAGAGCGCGATGGAGTCCGGGGTGTGTTGGAGGGATTTGGTGATGTAATCATCGAACCAGGCTTTGATTTCGGGGTTGTAGGTAAAGTGGCGCAGGTAGGCAAAGGGGGAGAGCATGGTTTTGAGGACGTCTTCGGGTACGCCTTGCTCGGTGATGTTGATGAGCTTGCAAAAGTCGATGAAAAGATCGTGGCCGGTGGCCTTTTTGTGGGCGTCGCCGGCTTCGTGGCAGGCGTTGATGAGGGGAATGAGGCAGGCCATGAAGCTCTGGGCGATGATGTCGTCGGGGTGCTCGTTGTTGGCGGCGCGTTTTAGTTTCTGGGCGGGCGAGGCCTGGAGTTTTTTGCGGGGATTGAGGGCGATGACCATGCCGAAGTTTTCGGGTTCTTTTTGGGGTTCGGGACCGAGTTGAGGGATTACCTGGTAGGTTCCTTTGGATTCGCAGCATTTTTTGTATTTTTTGCCGCTGGCGCAGGGGCAGAGATCGTTGCGGCCAATTTTGGACATTTTTTGCTCAGGGTTGGGAGGTGTTTGTGGTGTTGGATAACGAGAATTTCTGGCGGGAGGATGGATTCTGTGGGGTGGACGCGTCAATTGGAGTTGTGGGGGAGTTGTGGATTGACAGGCGGGGGGGAG
>JBEBSM010000267.1:0-5750 GCA_040394315.1 Lujinxingia vulgaris | reverse complement strand
CCTTTCATGAATTTTTGGGCGGCGTAGCCTTCGGGAATGGTCCACTGGCCGCTGCCGTAGAATGCGAAGCCTTTGGGATCGGCGGAGATTTTCTGGGCGATGGTGTTGATCGCTTCTTCCCAGCCGATGGGGGTGAGTTTGCCGTTTTTGCGTAGCAGTGGCGTGGTGAGGCGGTCGCGGCCGTAGAGGATGGAGCCGACGTGGTAGCCTTTGACGCAAGCCAGGCCTTTGTTGACTTCGGCAAGTGGGTCGCCGGCGACGGCGACGACGCGGCCTTTTTCGACGCCGACCTGGAGGTGACAGCCGGTGCCGCAAAAACGGCAGGGTGCTTTGTCCCAGGTGATGGAGTCGCCGGCAGCTTTTCGGGTGGGAACTGGCAGGGCTGCTGGTTGACTGGTTGTCTGGGCACTGGCGAGTCGGGCGGCTGCGGTGGTGGCTGCGGCCATCGCGGAGGCTTTCAGGAAGGTACGTCTATCCATGGGCTACGTCTCTCTTACTTAATGGGGTCATCCAACAAACTGACAGTGAATCGGGGCAGTGCATGTATATTTGTTTGCGGCAAAATTTGGTTTAGCGGGTTTCGCGTGATTCGCGAGGGCGTTTTTGTTCGCGTTCTTCTGGTTCCGCAGAATTGTCGATATCTGAAAAGTCGACGGAAACGACGTCGACAAAAACAACGCCGGGGATGTCGAGGAGTTCTTCGCGTACGAGGTCGGTGCCTTGTCGCACGGTCTGGGTTTCGGCAACGACGGGCAGGCGGATTCCGTGCAGTTCGCCCAGGGTCAGGCGTGGGTCGCTGGCAAGTTGATCGAGCGCGGATTTTTGTAGGGAGGGGACGTCGGATAGTGTGACTACCAGTCCGCTGATCGGCATGTTTACAACTCCTGCGGAGAATCGTGGCGCGAGATATCGTCGCGAAATTCGGTGAAACGTTTATGAACCTGGCAACAACGTAACACAAGCATTGCGAGTGTTGAAGGATGCAGCCCGTGTTGTGACTGCATTCGCCAGTCAATCTATATCAAAGACCGTGCCAGCGTGGCGTTTGGGTGTAAAAGCAAGAGCATGTCACACGCGAAGCCGCGAAGCCGCGAAGGAAAACGAAGGCCATGGAAAAGCTAAAGTTTGAAGGGTTTGTGGGGATGTTCGAATAGGTGGCGCATTGTTTGCGCAGGCGTTGGTGGGTGTGCAGAAATTGCGCGCTGGTGGATTGGTGGGTGTTCAGAGGAATGGGAAAAAACACGGTACGACGAAATTGCGGAAGCATGCTAAGGTACGGTCCACGTGATTTTGGTGATGTGCCGTGATTTGAATAGCAATGCTTTTGAGTCATGGCATGACACTTGCTGATAGCGAGTATGGAGCTGCCCGGGATTTGTGGGCTTCGATGATGTCCAGACTGAAGTGGTGCTATGACAGTTGGTCGTAAGAAATCTTTGTACGTTGTGGTCGCGCTGATTAGTGGTGTGATTTTAGCGGTCGGTATCCTTCTGTTGTTTGGGAAGGGTAACGACGTTTCGCCCGAGCCGGTTGTTTTTGAGCCGAAGGGCGAGCTTCATGAGGTGGTGATTTTGACGCCGCCGGGGATAGGAACGCTGCGCACGGGGTTGGAAGATCTGCACGGTAATCCGATAGGTGTGGCGTGTTCAACGTGTCATGCGGACCGCGCGGCGTTGGTCGATACGCCGATGATCGAGCATGCGGCGGATCTGAAAGAATTTCATACAGAGCTAAAATTTGAGCATGGGACGCTGACGTGTTCGTCGTGTCACCATCCGGATGATCGCGATAAGTTGCGGCTTTCGAATGGTACCGAAGTGGCGTTTACCGACGTGATGACGCTGTGTGCGCAATGTCATGGCACGCAATATCGGTCGTATGAAAACGGTGCGCACGGTGGGATGACGGGTTATTGGGATTTGAGTCGTGGGCCGCGCGAGCGCAATAATTGCGTGGCTTGCCATAATCCGCATGCGCCGGCGTTTCCGCAGTTGCAGCCGGCACCGCCGCCGCGAGATCGATTTTTTAATCCAACGCACTGAGTTTCGTTCAATATAGGATGTGAAGTATGAGCCAGGAATCTGAAGAACCTACAGTCGGTGGCGTTACGCGTCGCACGGCGATGAAAGCGCTGGGTGCGACGCTTGGTGCGGCCGCGTTTGCGCGTGCGATGGTGCCTTTGCAGGCGTTGACCGAGGAAACGTCGGTCGATGAGTTTTTGCAAAAGCATTATAAGGAAATGACGCCGGAAGAATTAAGAAAGGTGATGGATCGCCTTGAGAAGGAGACGCTTGAGCGCTACGGCGCGGAAGTTGAGATTTTTGATGCGAAGCCGATTCCGGGCGTAGAGTATGGCTATGCGCTGAATTTGAGCGTGTGCGTTGGGTGCAGAAAGTGCGCTGAAGCATGTCATATTGAAAACAATCACGATCGTAAGACGAATAATTCGTATATTCGCGTGCTGGAAATGGAGCAGGGCAGCATGGATATGGAGCGTGGAAACGCGTCCTATGACCATCCGGTTCCGGCGCCTGGCAAGTTTTATATGCCGGTGCAGTGTCAGCAGTGTGCGAATCCGCCATGCGTGGATGTTTGTCCGGTGCAGGCGACGTGGAAGGAAGACGATGGGATCGTGGTCGTCGATTACAACTGGTGCATTGGATGCAGGTACTGCGAGGCGGCGTGCCCGTACCACGCGCGTCGATTCAACTGGAGCCGTCCGGAGATTGCGGCGGAGGAAGTCAATCCGGTGCAGGCGTATTTGTCGAACCGGATTCGTCCGAAGGGCGTGGTCGAGAAATGTACGTTCTGTTTGCATCGTACGCGTGAAGGCAAACATCCGGCGTGTCTGGAAGCGTGCCCGACGGGTGCGCGCGTGTTCGGAAACCTGCTCGATCCCAACTCCGAGATCCGTTGGGTGTTGGAGAATAAACGCGTTTACATCTTGAAAGAAGAGCTCGGCACGCAGCCGCGGTTTTTCTACTATTTTGACTGAACCTGCCCGGGTTGGATGATGTCCTCAAAAGAACTTTCTCATACGCTGAGTTATCCAAAATTTCTCTGGCGCTCGCTGGTGCTGGCGACCGACGGCAGCCTTCTTTTCTATGCCTGGATGACGTTTTTGACAGCACTCGCCCTGGTCGGCGCCAATGCTTATGCGCATCAGGTGGCGGAAGGAATGCACTTGACGGCGATGAGCGATCACGTGTCGTGGTGGTTGTATATTGCGAACTTTACGTTCCTGGTCGGGCTTGCGGCCGGTGGCGTGATGATGGTTATTCCTGCCTATCTTTATGACGATCATGAAATGCATGACGTTGTGATCATCGGTGAATTGCTGGCGATCGCGGCGCTCGTGATGTGTACGTTGTTCGTGGTCGTGGATCTCGGGCGGCCGGACAGGTTCTGGCATTTGATGCCGGGGGTGGGGAAATTAAACTGGCCGGTTTCGATGCTGGCGTGGGACGTGATCGTCTTAAACGGCTATTTATTATTGAATCTGCATATCGTCGGGTATCTTTTGTACACGCGGTTTTTGGGCAAAACGCCGAACAAAAACTGGTATGTGCCGTTTGTTTTCATCTCGATTGTGTGGGCAATTTCGATTCATACGGTGACCGCGTTTTTGTTTAGCGGGCTGGGTGGCAGACCGTTCTGGAACACGGCGATTCTTGCGCCGCGTTTTTTGAACTCGGCGTTTGTGGCCGGTCCGGCGTTTATTATTGTGACGCTGCAGCTTGTGAAGTGGGCGACGGGTTTTGAGATTGGGACGGGGCCGATTCGCACGCTTTCGCAGGTGTTGCGTGTTACGGTTTTGTTGAACCTGTTTTTGCTGGGTGCCGAGCTATTTACCGCCTTTTATACGGGTGGAACGCATGCGTCGGCGGTGAATTATCTTTTCTTTGGACTGCACGGCTACACCGGACTTGTTCCGTGGACGTGGACTGCGATCGCATTCAATGTGACGGGCGCGATCATTTTGTTGCAGGGGCGTATCAGTGAAAAGCTGAAATGGCTGAATGTTGCGTGTGTTCTGGTGTTTTTTGGGGTCTGGATTGAAAAGGGTATGGGCTTGATCATACCGGGGTTCATTCCGAGTACGCTACACGAGATGGTAGAATACGTGCCTAGCCTGGCAGAATGGAAAGTAACCATTGGTGTCTGGGCGTTAGGATTCATGATTTATACGGTGGCGCTTAAAATCGCCATTCCGGTTTTGACCGGCAAAGTGTCGGTAAAGGATAGGATCAAATGAGCCAGGGGATCGAACTTAACTTTGTAAAATCTAAGCCGGAGGGGGACTCCGGCGTATTTGGACGGCCGGTATTCGCTTTAGGATTCCGGCCGTTTTTCTTGCTCGGCGCCTTGCTGGCGGCGGCTTTTCTGGTGATCTGGTTATTCGCGTACACGGGTAAGCTCGACTTGAACGGGTATGCGGGCTCGATTGCGTGGCATAGTCATGAAATGTTGTTCGGTTTTACGCTTGCGATCATTGCCGGTTTTTTGCTGACGGCGGTGCAAAACTGGACGAGTGTGCCGATGCCAAAAGGTGGGGTGCTGGCTGGTCTGGTGGGGTTGTGGGTGTTGGGGCGAGTGGCGATGGTGTTTGCGGGATCTCTGCCGGCGTATGTGGTTTTTGCGGCGGATATGTTGTTCTTGCCGTTGTTGGCGGTGAGTATTGCGCTGCCGATTATCAAGTCGAAAAATAAACGGAATCTGGTGTTTGTGCCGATTTTCATCATCTTTACGCTCGCGAATCTGGGGTTTCATCTCGATGCGACGGGGTTGGTGCCGGGGATTGGTGCGGCGTCGATTCAGCTTGCGTTGAACGTGATCGTTGCGGTGATGGTGTTGATTGGTGGTCGTGTGATTCCGTTTTTTACGCGGAATGCGACGGGGCTGGCGATCGGAAACCAGCCGGAGATTCTTGGGAAGCTGGCGTTGGGTAGCGTGTTTTTGGTGCTGGCGCTGGATGTTTTCTTGTTCAATTCGATGTGGGTGGGGATCGCTTCGCTCGTGGCGGGGACGTTGTGTTTTGCACGGATGTGGGGTTGGAACGGGTCTAAGACGTTTAAAAACTCGCTGTTGTGGGTGTTGCATATTGGGTACGGGTTTATCGCGCTGGGGTTGGTGTTGCGTGGTTTGGCGTTGATTCCGGTGACGAGTGGATTGGTGCCGGTTTCGGCGTCTACGCATGCGTTGACGGCAGGGGCGATTGGGACGCTGACGTTGGGGATGATGGCGCGGGTTTCGCTGGGGCATACGGGGCGGCCGTTGGTTGTGAAGCCGATTATGAGCTGGATGTTTGGGGTGGTGATCGTGGGGGCGTTGTTGCGGGTTGCGGCGCCGATATTTTTGAAGACGTCGTCGTTGTATATACCGATGATTGTGGTGGCGGGATCGCTTTGGTCGGTGACGTTTTTGGTTTTCTTCATCGTCTATTTCAAAATCCTTATGACGGTGCGGCCGGATGGGCGTGCGGGGTGAGAGGGGGTTGGGTGGTTTCGGACAACGATCGCTGCGTTGCCGCACCCGGGATGGCCAGGATCGGCCTATCCCTAAGGTGCGGCGCCTTGCGCTCCTTGCCCGATCCTCGCCGGGATGCGTTGGGGTGGAGCGGGTGGTTTGCCACGTGGTGGTGAGAGGGGATTGGGTGGTTTGTGGTGTGGTGGTGAGAGGGGATTGGGTGGTTTGTGGTGTGGTGGTGAGAGGGGATTGGGTGGTTTGAGGTGTGGTGGTGAGAGGGGATT
>JBEBSM010000266.1:0-5836 GCA_040394315.1 Lujinxingia vulgaris | reverse complement strand
CGGATACCGCGCAGACATCGCAGTCTTCGGCCGCACAAGCCCCGATCCCTACGAAGCCGTTATCCAGAGCCGCACCCAGGACGTTCGCCTTGTCTACATCGACGGCATCGGCATGTACGGAGACCAAAACCTCCAGCAAGCCACCGCCGCCAACGAACACTGTGAACTCTTCGACGCTTGCGGAAAACCCAAATACATCTGCGCCCGAGAATCACCCGACGCAACCGCCCGCAAGGACGAAACCGTCGAAGAAATCCGCACTCAGCTCTACAATATCCTTGAAGGCATCGGTTACCCCGAAGACGAACAATACGGCCGCGGCGATGAGCTCCTCGAACTAGCCCTTTGCGACTAACAGTACCACAAATGATAATACCATACTGGCTTGATAGGACTTGAAATTTAGGCTATAGACTTCCCCGGTCTATAACCGTCCTATCAACCTTTTGTCGTTAGCTACCAACCATGAAAACATCCCTCCGCTCCCCCCTCGCATTCTTCCTCACCCTTACTCTGCTCACCGCAGCATCCATACTCACCACACCCGCCGTCCAAGCCGGCCCTTGGACCAAATCCACCGGCGAGTTTTATGCAAAGGTAGGCGAAGGCTTTTATTCGGCGGATGCCTTCAGAACCGCCGACGGCGAACTGATTTCCGGCACCAATTACTTCAGCGCCACAACCTACCTCTACGCCGAATACGGCCTGCTCGATGGCCTCCATCTACAAACCTACATTCCATTTTTGGCCGCCCAGAATAAATTCAGCAACCAGACATTCTCCGACCGCGGCCTTGGCGACGCCAGCATCGCACTACAAGCCAGCCCCTTAAAACTGGCCCTTCCCACCGCATTTCGCCTCGAAGCCAAAATCCCAATGTACTCCGGCGACCGCTCCCCCAACACACCCGGCGGCGTCCCCGGCCGCGGCGACGCCCAGGTCGACATCACCGCATGGCTCTCCGCTGGCGGCGGATTCTCGAGTATTCCCCTCTACTTATACGCAGACGTCGGCTACCAATACCGCACACAACTCACATTTTCCGACACACCACGCGGCCCCTTCTCCGACGGCGCCGTCTTCATCGCCCAGGTCGGCTACAACTTCTTCGACCGCGCAACACTCGCCGTTACCTCCTCCGGCCTACTCGCCCTCAATGAAGACAACATCTCCAAAAGCTACATCACCGTCGGCCCCTCACTCTTCGTTCCCATCACCAAACTCATCGCCGTAGAGGCCGACGCCTACATCACCCCCTACTCCCGCAACAGCGCCGACGGCTGGAACCTCGGCCTCGGCATTTCGTTCCGCAATTAATCCGTCACCAAAAAAATCACATGCAACGCAATACCGACGAATCAATTTCCGAATGAATCCCTGAGAACAGTTTTATAAGCTAAGATAACGAGCACAAACCCATCATTACGCGGGGGTGAAACCGAACTTCGGCCTTATTTCAAGCCAGTTTCCGAGAACTGAAGCCTTGCTTCAGTTCTCGGTTTTGAAGCGGCTACTCTCCCCACAAAATACAAAAAAGGCACCGTCTTTTCAGACGATGCCTTCCTCACAAACCAATATTCTTTATATCATAACAAGCCAATCATCACGGCTTTGCATGAACCTGAAACGCACGCACCGTCACAAACTCGCTGTGCGCACCAATCCAATCATGCTCCTTACCATCACGACGCACACGCCAAATATCCATCGTGTCCTCCGCAAGTCCCGGATCCGTCACGTTCGGATTGGTCGCCAGAAACACCAGGTCGTTCTTACCCGGCGATAGCACCGCGCTGTTCACACGAACCACGCATTTTTCCACGTCAATCACGCGTTCCGCCTCATTATAGCAAAGCGCGTCGCTGAAATCCGTGCCCGGATTACCCCAGACAACCTCACGTGTTTTACTCACCGGATCAATCGCCACAATATCGGTTTGCTCAATATTGACGCCCGGACAAGCACGACCGCCAACCCCATACAACTTGCCATTTGAATCAAACGACAACGGTCCGCGAAAATTCGTGTACTGATACGCCGGATTGCTCTCCGTCAACTCGCAACCACTCTGCAACGGCTCTCCCTGCTTTGGCGTTTTCGGCAATCCAACGACCGCACGACCCGGCGCACATTTCGCTTCGTCGAACGACGTGTCCGACGGAACATCACAAAAATGAACGTCACCACATGCCTCCAAATCCAGGCATTCCTTATCAAGCTCGCCCTGACGCGCCAGCTCAACAAAGTGCAACGTCACTTCCTGGGCCGTACAACGCTTAAACCGACCACAACGCTGACCCGGTCCCTTACAATCCGGCGAGCTATCCGAACCAGGATTGTTACAGGTGCCGTAGTTGTTTGGGGCAACGGTCAAAAACGCCAGGTATTTCCCGTCGGGCGAAAAAGCAGCCGGCACGTTGCCGCCGAAATAACTTCCGCTGACTTCCTGATAGTTTTCCGCGTTAACCGTGAAAACCTTATTCGTAATCGGCTGCCCGAGTTTTCCGATAAACAGGTCCATCGTCTGCAAGCTGTGCACAAATACAGCCGCCTGCTTGGTCACCGCATCGATCGCCCAGCCGGCCTCACTCGAGCCGCCGCCCAGACCACCAACATCACCGATCTGATGCTCTCCGCTTTTGCCGAGTTCCATATAGAACGCGCGATTTGCACCACCTTCTTCACGACTATAGGTCAGCAAACCATCGATCTGACGCAGACCACGCACCGCAGAAACGACCAATTCTGCGTCTGACGCAAATTTGAAGTCAGCACCCAGCGGCGCAACATAAACATCCTTTGCACCCGGCACATCCGCACTTTCCACCGTATAAACAAAATGTTGCAAGTCTTTGGACACAATACAAATCGCCGGCGGACCACACGACACATCATCGGGATGAAGTTTGATATCTTCTTCACCATTCAACAGCCGCAATTCATAAACTTTTGGCGTCTGAATCGTGCGCTCCAGATAATACGAAACCGCATAATCCTCAGCCTCAATTGGATCCCCACCGCCATCCGGCAATCCACCATCCGGATCATTATTCGATGACGGATCAACACACTTATCCGCACGACAAACCTTATTCTCCGATGCGCAATCGCTATTATCCTTGCAACCCGCACCATCTTTCTCACCGTCGTCCGAACACGCACCAAGCGCGACCGACAACAACAAAACCAACAATGGTCCGACCAACTTCAATTTCCTCATGACCTACTCCAAACGATATATGTCTCAATTAACTCAGAAATCTCAATTCACCTTACTACACACGCCCACACTATAGAAATCCACCCCCGATCCGCAAGCCAGAACGCTCCCCACCTCACCCAACCCTGCCTTTGCTTTTCTTCGCGCCTTCGCGCCTTCGCGCCTTCGCGTGCGCCAGATCCAACATTCATTCGCCCCCCAGACGTTTCATCCACCCCACCACCCTAAATATCCAACAAAACATCTTTTCGGTTGTCCCAACCCGCTCCCGACGCCTACAATCCACGCTGGGAAACTATACCCTTTTAACATATCATTACATTCAGCGTTCTTTTGCATAATTCCACGCAATTACACGCCTTCTATTCTATAAAACACATCCCCTTGAGCATATACCGTATGTCATCCCGCAATTCTCACACCGATCAAACTCAATCGTTCCAACGATTGCTCGCGATCCTGGGTTGCCTCATGTTGCTGGTCTGCGTCCTCGCGCCCTTCAACGCGCACGCCCAAAACACCACCGCTCCATCGGAACAGGCCAAACCAGACTCCGAAGCGCTGATGAAAGCCATGATCAAAAAAGTCGGAAGCTCAACCGCCGAAGTTGATCTCAGCCCCGTTCAGCCCACCACCGTCACCCCTGTGAATATGGAAGTCCACTGGCGCCTCTGGAAACGCGTCGCCACCAAAAACCAGTCCGGCGAAGGCGAACTCGCTGCCTTCCGACGCGACGCCCTCAGCCTTGGCCACTACAACCTGCCCGTTTATTCAACCGCCGTCATCACGTTCGCAAAAGCCGCCGAACAAAAAGGCGACGACCCAACCGTCATCGCCCAGATGTACCGCGAAGCCACCCGACTGGCCCCAGACCTGCCCTACCCAGAACTCGCGTACGCCTCCTATCTATACCGCAACCAGACCGCCGAACTTCCCGCCATGCTCGGCGCCTACGTCCGCGGCATCAAAACCGGCCTCCAATCACTCGACACACGCCTTTCATGGGAACTAAAACTCATCATTTTAGCCCTCATCGCACTGCTCGGCGCCTCGTTCGTATTTTTGTCCACCCAACTCGTGCGCTACTTCGGAATCATCGCCTACGACGTCACACGCCTGCTCCCCCACGGCTTTTCCAGCAACCAGAGCGTCGTCCTCACCATCGCGATCGTCGTCGTTCCCGGACTATTGCTACGCTCCCCCATGCTCTCACTGATGATTTTGTTCGGCCTCATCGCGATCTTCCAACAATTCAACGAACGCATCGTCACCGCCATCATCTTCACCGTCTTACTCCTCCTCCCAAGCATCGACGCCCACATCGACCACCTCGTTTCCTTTCCCGGCAGCCAGTCCCAACAGCTATTGCACGCCCAGTATTTTCACTGCGACGCCGGCTGCATCGAACAACAAAAACAATCCCTTCAAAATCCAGAAGCCACCCCGCTCCAAAAATACACCTACGCCCTGGCCGTGTACCGCAGCGGCAATATCGCCAGCTTCGACGAACTCATCACCATGCTTGCCGACCGCTCCGCCTGGCCACAATCCATGCATGGCCACGTCGATAACCTTCACGCCGTAATGCTCATCGCATCCGGAAACTACAAAGACGCCAGCCCATTACTCGACGCCGCACGCGCCGCCATGCCTCACAGCGCCGCGCCGTCATTCAACGTCATGCGCGTCGCCCAGCTCACCGACAGCAAAGACGCCGCCACCCGCGCGCTCACCGAAGCATCCGGCCGCGACCTAAACGCTGTCACCGACTACATCGAACGCGAACGCCGCGACGTAAACAGCTTCCTCATGGCCCCACCACTGCCCCGAACCGCTTTTTGGAACCACCACACAACCCAAAAAACCAACGACATCTCGATGATTCAACCCATCTGGACCTCACTCGCCGGCGAACGCATACCCCTCAGCTTTAGCCCCGTTTTTGGCATCATCGGCCTGGTGATCCTCGCCATTTCCTTGCCCCTGCGCAAAATGAACCGCACCAGCACTCCCTGCCCACGATGCGGCCTCGCACGCGATCCCAAAGATTCCACCAAAATGGCCGGACACCACTTCTGCCTGGCCTGTTTCCGCACCTTCCAGTCCGGCTCAACGCTCGAATACCAGGCCCGCATCCACAACGAAACCGTGCTCGGCCGACGACATCGCCTCCAGGCCGTTCTGCGCCGCACCACATCACTCCTCGTCCCCGGAAGCGGCCACGCACTGGCCGGCCACGCCCTGCTCGGCTTTTTCACCACCGCCATTTTGTTATTCGCCGCACTCTCCCTCTGGCAACCCATGGGCATCTGGCGACCATCCTTTGAAATTTTCTCCTCCAACTGGATCGGACAAAAAACACTTGCATGGATCGCTCTCAGTATCTGCGCCTGCATCGGCCTCAACGGCGCCCTGCGTGACATCGCCCCAACACACCCAACCTCGCCAGATTCGAGGAACCCATCATGAACAAGCGCCCCGTGCAACCCATCGAAATCCCCGACCACATTGCCGCACCCAGGCCCGGTATCGATCCCAGTTTCGCCACCGAACCCACACCCGACCCGCGCTGAGGCCCGCCGCTCAGGCCTCGACGCGCTCGACCGTCAGCGACTC
>JBEBSM010000265.1:0-5860 GCA_040394315.1 Lujinxingia vulgaris | reverse complement strand
CCCGAAACTGGAATCGCCAACAACACGCCGAGCAGTCCACCGATTTGCCCGCCGATCAACAATACAATAATGACCGTAACCGGATTCAGACCGACCTTCTCACCGACGATTTTAGGCGTAATCAAATAACTCTCCGCCGTCTGAATGACGCCGTACACAATACCAACCGCTATCAACGGCCCCCAACCCGACCAGTCAATCAGCACAACCAGCACGGCCAGAATCGAGCCAATCGCGAATCCAAAATACGGCACCACATTCAACAGCCCCGTCAATACACCAATGACAATGCCCGATTGAACGTCCAGCCCGAAAATAGCGAACACAATCCCAAGACCAACCGAGTACAACACCGCCAAAATCCCAGCGACCTGAAGCTGGCCACGAAACCACTGACCCACCGCAACGTCCATCAACATCAATCGGCTGATCACAAAATCACGTCGTTGCTCCGGTATAAAGCGCACGACCGACAGCCGACCTTTGTCGAAGTCCCGCAAGAAATAAAACGTAAATATCGGAATCATGACCAGGTTCAAGATACTCGCAAGCAACACACCCGTGCTCGACAGCAAACCCGTAACTCCCTGACCAACCTTCTGCGCAGCGCCTGGAAAAGACTTCGCAACTTCCGCGCCATATCGCTCAAACGTTTCCGCCAACGTCGGCGGCAAACTGATATGAAAAGTCTGCTCAACCCACGGCAACAAATTCGTCTGCATGGTTTCCAATATTTTCGGCAGTTGCGCCGAAATTTTACTCACCTGTGTGGTAAGCATTGGATACAAAAACAGCGAAAACCCCGTGATCATCCCTAACGCAAGAATCATCAATATCGTGATCGCAAGCGTTCGGCTCAGCCCACGCCGCTCCAACTGATCCACCGTCGGGTCCAGCAAATAAGCCAGCAACAAGCTCAAGAACAACGGAAACGCAATGCTTCCCATCGCACCAATCGACCACACCAGGCCGGCGATCAAAATCCCGTAAAACAGTAATTTGGCCAGCAAATACGGATAACGCCCGTATTGCTCCCACTGATCACCAACGCTTAGTTGTTGACGTATTTCACGAGCTTTCTCGCCACCTTCACGATCCGCTACTTCTTCCGCGCCCTTCTTCACCATTTGCGTTCCTTCACATCCGAACCAGCCGTCAATTCATTCATTCACATTCATTTCATGCTGGATACAAACTTCAAAAACCATCACGCATCAACGGCTCCACATAAAACTCAGCCAGTCCACCGACCGGAGCATTATGGTTTCGAACCAGGCGAAATCCGTCAAAACTATGGCTTTCCAACACCCGCAACACGTACTCAATCCCGTCTGGATTGTCTACCTTGCCCGGATTTACCTCCAACGCAATGATACCCTCGCTGGCCCAGCGCTCCACAACAGCTTCCACGGACTCAATTTCTTTCAAAAATGCCTTAACGTCCGCCAAAATCGACGCGTTTCCGATATTTTTAAGCCCGATCAATCGCTCCGTCGTCTGGATTCCGACCGGCCCACTCGACTTCGACAACGTTCCCGAAATCAAGCCACCCGCCGCCTGCGCAGTCTGCAACCGCATGTCATCCAAAACCGCTTCCCGATCCACACCAAATCCCTGGCGCTCCACCGTAAAACGCTTCATCGCACTGACGTCACTGCTTCCAGCCGCCAGCAAATGCAATGTTGCATCCGCCTCAAGCCCCGCAAGATTTAACGGCATCACAGGCGCAAGCTCACGATACCGAATCTGCCCCACGATCACCTGCTGCGCGCCCAACAACGAACCCAACGCCGACGCATTCGCCATCGACAGATTCGCAGTCCGATAAATCCGACTGATATTCGCGTTCTGCGGATCGACTGCATTCACGCCAGCCTTTCGCAACACGTCCATCATCACCGTATCCGATTTCGTCCACGCAGGATTCTGCGGCGAACTCCACCAGAAATTCACGGTGTTTTTCGCGTCCGCACCCTCAAACTCCTCGCTCACCAAAAGCAATACGCCACGACTCGCTTTCGCACCGCCTTGCTGCGCATCTGCGCTCGAAAGACTTCCAAAAGAAATCGAAATACCAACCAATAATACGATCAAAACTTGCACTGACTTCACGGCCTTATTCCCATTCAATAGTTGCTGGAGGCTTGCTTGAAACGTCATACACTACGCGACTTACACCCCGCACGTTCAGAATAACATCGCTCGAAACATTGCCTAAAAACTCCATCGGCAAATGCGAAAAATCTGCCTGCATTCCATCCCGACTCATCACTGCACGCAACGCAATTACTTCCTCATACGTGCGTTTTCCATCCACCATCCCAACGCTTTTCACCGGCAAAAGCACCGCAAACGCCTGCCAAACCGCATGATACAAACCCTCTCGCCGCAACGCCTCAATAAACAAATGATCCGCCGCACGAACAACCGCCAGACGCTCAGCCGTCACTTCGCCCAGAATCCGCACACCCAGCCCCGGACCCGGAAAAGGATGCCTATCGACCATCGCATCCGGCAAACCCAACACCCGCCCGAGCGCACGCACTTCGTCCTTAAAAAGCTCACGCAACGGCTCCACCAACGACATATTCATATCCGCCGGCAAACCACCCACATTGTGATGACTCTTAATCGTCGCAGCCTTGCCCAGCACGTGCACCGATTCGATCACATCCGGATACAACGTCCCCTGCGCCAGAAACCGCGCATCTGCCACATCACGCGCAATTTCCTCAAAAACCCGCACAAAAGACGCCCCAATCCGACGCCGCTTTTCCTCCGGCTCCTCAACACCCGCAAGCTGTTCCAAAAACCGCTCACGCGCATCCACAACCCGCAAATCAACCCCGAAATGCTCCTCAAAAACATCCCGCACAAGCTCCACTTCACCCTGGCGAAGCAAGCCGTGGTCAACCAGCACACACGTCAATCTGTCACCAATCGCACGATGCAAAATCGCCGCAACCACCGACGAATCCACACCACCCGACAGCCCACAAATCACCCGTCCCTCCTCACCCACCTGCGCGCGGATCTGCGCAATACTGCGCTCCAAAAAGTCCGCCATATTCCACGTCCCCGCACACCCGCAGTCCTTGCGCACAAACTCCGCAAGCACATCGTCACTCACCGCATTCTGATCCGCGCTCTGAAAATCCACCGCCTGCAAATCTAACAGCGGTACCGTAACCAACGCCAAAAACTCCCCAACATCCACCGCACCACTGATTTCATGCTCCCCACGCGCGCGCCCCAAAACCACGCCGCACGCCGAAATTTCACCCGCCATAAACCGCGCAACCCGCACGTCATTACACGCCCAGACCTCGCTATAAACACCCAGCTCGCGGATCCGCCGCGCAACCGAAAGCGTATCCCGACTGCCCCAATCCAAAATCAAAATGCCATGCGCCAATTCACTCATCACTCATCCCAGCTTGTAATTAGGAGCTTCATGCGTCACCACAACATCATGCACATGACTTTCACGAAGCCCGGCCGACGTAATCCGCACAAACTGCGCATTCGACTGCAACGCCGCAATATCCTTGCAACCCGCATAACCCATGCCGCTGCGCAAACCGCCCAACAACTGAAAAATGTTCGCCGACAACGGCCCTCGATAAGCCACCCGCCCCTCGATTCCCTCCGGCACCAACTTCTCGCCGGCACTACTTTGCTCAACACCTTCCTGAAAATACCTGTCCGACGAACCCGCCTTCATCGCACCAAGACTTCCCATCCCACGATAAGTTTTGTACGTACGCCCCTGAAACAAAACCGTTTCCCCTGGCGCCTCGTCCGTACCCGCAAACAAACTCCCAATCATCACCGAATCCGCACCCGCCGCAATCGCCTTCACGACATCACCCGAAAACTTGATGCCACCGTCCGCAATCACCGGAATCCCCGCACGCTTCGCAACCCGCACACAATCCATAATCGCGCTCAATTGCGGCACACCTACGCCCGCCACAATCCGCGTCGTGCAAATACTCCCAGGCCCAATTCCAACCTTCACCGCATTCACACCCGCGCCAATCAACGCTTCCGCAGCATCACCCGTCGCAATATTTCCGGCAATAATCTGCACATCCGGATACATCGCCCGAATCTCCCGCACCGAATTAATCACCTTCATCGAATGACCATGCGCCGTATCGATCACCAGCACATCCACGCCGGCTTCAACCAACGCCGCCGCCCGCTCATCACGATCCGCACCCACGCCGAGCGCCGCCGCAACCAACAAACGTCCCTGATCATCTTTCGCCGCATTCGGATACAAAGCCTGCATTTCGATGTCCCGAATCGTCAACAAACCACGCAACACCTGATGTTCATCAACCACAATCAGCTTCTCAATCCGATGTTTATGCATCAGATGCTTGGCCTCATCGGTCGAAATATCCTCCGACGCCGTAATCAATTCACGCGTCATCAAATTCGCAACCGGCTGCGTCAGATCACTGGCAAAACGAATGTCGCGATGCGTCAAAATCCCCACCGCACGATTCCCATCCACCACCGGCAAACCACTGATATTATGCTCGCGCATCAACGCCACGGCCTGCGCAAGCGGCTGCTCCGCACGCACCGTAATTGGATCAAGAATCAACCCGCTCTCACTCTTTTTGACCTTCATCACCTCACGCGCCTGCAACGCCGGCGACATGTTTTTGTGAATCACGCCCAGCCCACCCTCACGCGCCATCACCATCGCCGTGCGCGCTTCCGTGACCGAATCCATCGCCGAACTCAACAGCGGAATCCGCAAATTGATCCCCGTCGTCAACCGCGTACCCAGCGCAACTTCATGCGGCAACACATCGCTCAACGCGGGAACCAAAAGCACATCATCAAACGTGAGCGCTTCCATAAAAGGAGTCAGAGCTTTGAACTTTTCCTGCATAATTACTTCCCTGGCACGTAGATCGTAGAATCATGAATCGTGCATCCTGCTTGTACTCGAACAACCGCCGATCCTACCGCAGCAATCCCGAAGCAACCCTAAAACCAGAAACATCACAATCACTTACGCTTGATCTTCACATCAACCTGACCAGCTTCACCACGATCAAGCTCCACTTCCGATTGCCCCTCAAAAGCCGTTTTCCCACTGACCTGCGCAGACGCCGCCACCAGATATTTACCCGCCGGAAGCCCCTTCACAACACCCGAGCCGTCGTTACAAGTAAACGTCGAAGACGCCACCTCATAGCCCTTGTCGTCGTATACAATCAGATCAATTTGATCGACCTCATTGGCTCCACAAACCCGCCCGTTATCAAACAACCAGGCAACCTCCACACTCGCCGGTTTCGCCGTCAAACGCACATGCCCCACCGTCTCGATCTTTGCTCCACGAACCGTCACCGATTTCTGCGCCGCAGCAAACGTCACCTGCGCCGATTTATCAAACCCCGACACATTCAACCGGTAATTCCCCGGATAAACCCCACCCAATTCCGCCTGCCCCTTCCCGCACAAAAACCGTTCCCGATAATCGTAATACGAATTCTCCAGTGTGACCTCAACTTCCTTCACCCCCGAATCCTCGCAACCCTTAGGACTGACTTCCCACGACAGCGAAACGTTCCCCTGCTCCATCGGCTCCACTTCGTCGCCGCAAGCAACCACCAAACCACCCAGCGCCACAACCGCGCCAACCATCATCAATTTCGAACTTCCCACAACCTTATCTATATACATGCTCTTACCTCCTTGAATTTGTAGATTTATTCGTCCAAGCATAAAAATGCTCACCCGCAGACTACGACACTTCCCTCATTCGTCAAAAAATCCCCTCCTCCCCAACCCATCCCTCAAACCCCCCACCCGCCATCCCCAACCGCCCCGG
>JBEBSM010000264.1:0-5872 GCA_040394315.1 Lujinxingia vulgaris | reverse complement strand
TCGATCGGTCGACGACCCTCTGCAACGCCACATTTCGTCATTTCGGTCGGTCGACTACATCTCCGGCTTGTAGTTCGGTATTTTACTTTTGCCTTTGCTTTGATTTGCCTTTCCTTCGCGACAGTTCGCGCCTTCGCGCCTTCGCGTGCGCCTTTTGCCTTTGCTTTTCCTTCTACGCTGGCTTTGGCACCGGTTTCCCTACGTTCCCAAAACCTGAAAATTATGCTAGCGAACCGTCATCAACGTTTCTCTAATTTTATGAGTGAAAACTATGTCCGAACGTATCGCAATTGAAACCCTTCTCAGAACCCGCGCCAATGATCAGTGTGAACTGTGCAAAGGCGAAAACGATCTTCGCGCCGTGCACGTCGCGCCTTTCGAGGACGATGAACTCGAGCACAACGCGCTTTTGTGCGAAACCTGCCGCGACCAGATCGACGGCGCCGATGACGCGCTCGACCCAAAACACTGGTTTGGCCTCCAGGAATCGATCTGGAGTGAAGTCCCGAGCGTACAAGTTTTGAGTTGGCGCATGCTCAACCGTCTAAAAAGCGAAAGCTTTGCACAAGATCTTCTCGATCAGGCATACCTCGCTGACGACGTCATGGAATGGGCAAAGGAAGGACTTGTCGACAATGCCCACGCACATCCCCCCGCCTTCGACAGCAACGGCGCTCAGCTAAACGAAGGCGACTCTGTCACGCTCATCAAGGATCTCGACGTGAAAGGCACCTCGTTTGTCGGCAAGCGCGGAACCCTCGTCAAAGGCATTCGCCTGACCGACGATCCGACCCACGTCGAAGGTCGCGTCAACAACATTATGATCGTTCTCAAAACTGAGTTCTTGAAAAAGGCATAAGCCCGGCGCAGACTCCAATAGACGCGAAAATATTACGAAACCCGACAATTTCTGACCCGAAGTCTTGCAGAGCTGCCCCATGAATCCCTCTACCTATCGATCGCCGCATTTGCGCCGAATTTTCGCAATTTACATGACCGGCATTTTGCTCTTGAGCGCAGCCTGCAGCTCCGACGATGCATCCCCGTCAGACAATTCATCAGCCGACGCTGCGTCAACACCCGACGGTTCTCTAACCGACAGCTCACTAACCGACAACGAATGGAACTGGATCCCGGTTAAAGACTCAAAATGCGGCAACGGTTCCATCGCCGGTTACGGCTTAATGCCACGCTCCGACGACACAAAACTCGTCCTATACTTCAACGGCGGCGGCGCGTGCTGGGATGCAGCTTCTTGTTACGTGTTCAACTCGGCCACGAACATCGAAGTCAATTACGACGAAGCGCGCTTTCGCACCGAAGTCGGAGGCGTCGGCACCAACGACTTTTTTGGCGGCGCGAGCTTTGCGTTCTTCCCCTATTGCACAGCCGATTTGCACGCCGGCGACAGCATCGGCCAGTACGACGCCACAAAACCTGACCGCAAAATTCATCATAACGGCGCACCCAACACCGCCCTGTATCTTGAGCGCCTGAAGGAACGTTATCCGAACGTTAAAACGCGTCACGTCATGGGCGTCAGCGCCGGCGGCTACGGCGCGATGTTCAATTACGAGAAAATCCGCGAAGTCTTTTCAGACGCCGAAATCCACGTGCTCGCTGACAGCTCACCCTTTGTCCAACCGCGCGAAGGCCGCTGGAGCATGTGGAAAAACGCCTGGAAGCTAAAACTGCCCGCCAATTGCGACACGTGCGCCGAAAAAATGCCCAACGTCGCAAGCCACATCATCCAAAAATATCCAGACACGCGTTTCGGACTGTTATCCTGGGAAGACGACGCGATAATCATGATTTTCTTTGCGTACGGTGTGGGCGAACTCGGCCCGGCCGTTCGTTCACTCGCGGCCGACGCGTACGCCCCCGACAACGCAAGCACATTTCTCGTCGAAGGCACCGACCACGTCATGTTGGTCCACCCGCCCACGCTGAAAGCGAAAAACGGCCAAACGTTCGGCGAGTATCTGCTGAAATGGGCATATCCCTGAGGGGTTCCGGGTTAGAATCTGCTCGACCACCCAACGATTTGAATGTATTGATAAACCCTATTTTATTGAATATTTTGCTAAGCGGGGCACACGTTGACAATCCAACCTCCATCTACCTCATCACCGCTCCTGATCGCGATGAGCGGCGCCTCCGGCCTGCTCGGCCAGTTGCTCACCAAACATCTTAGCGCCGCCGGCCACAGCATCGTTCCACTCGTTCGCCACAAACCCAAAGCCGATGAACAGGCCGTGTATTGGTCCATCAAAAACAACGAAATCGACGCCGCCGCACTCGAAGGATTCGACGCCGTAATCCACCTCGCGGGCGAAAACCTGGTCGGCGAGCGTTGGTCGGACGATAAAAAACGCGCCATCATGGATAGTCGCAAATGTGGCACCGAATTGCTCGCCAACGCACTGGCCGGACTCACCGAAAAGCCGGCAGTTTTCATTTCAGCGTCCGCCGTCGGCATCTACGGCGACACCAAAGACAACTGGGCCGACGAAGACAGCACGCCCGGCAACGACTTCCTCGCTGAAGTCTGCAAAGCCTGGGAATCGCCCACCGAACCCGCGCGCGCATCCGCGTCGTCAACGCACGCCTCAGCGTCGTCTGGGCAACCGAAGGCGGCGCACTAACCAAGATGCTGCCACTGTTTCGTGCAGGCGTCGGCGGGAAAATCGGAAACGGCAAGCAATTCATGAGCTGGATCGACGAAGCCGACGTCTGCGGCGCAATGCAATTCTTGCTCGAACACCCGACCTTCGAAGGCCCCGTAAATTTGAGCGCGCCCGATCCCATCCGCAACGCAGAATTCACAAAAACACTCGGAAAAGTCCTCGGCCGCCCAACGATTTTACCCGTCCCGGCTTTCGCGCTCTATCTGGTTTTTGGCAAAGACATGGTCGACGCAACGCTGTTGCAAAGCCAGCGCGTGCGCCCCAAACGCCTGCTAGAAGCTGGCTACGCGTTCCAATACCCGACGTTGCGCAGCTCACTGGTTCACCTGCTAATACCAACCGGCCGTTCCTGAATTCACGCAATAAAAACATCCTCGCGATCAACTCGCCCAACAGAGTTGGTTTCACTGCGCCTCAAAAATGCTATAGACGGCGCGCGCTCCCCCCGGGAGCCGTGAGCCTACTCTTTCCCTGCCCACTCGCGAGAGCCTGGTCCCAACAAATGTACCTTCGTCTTTTACTCACGATGCTCACGAGTATCCTTCTCCTCGTGACATGCTCGCTTGCGATGGCCGATGAACCGGTCAGACTTGTCCGCGTAGGCCAAGAATTTTCTTTGCACACGACCTTCAACGTATTGCCGGACGTCGATTCACGCTGGCAACTCGACGATTTCCCTGCACTCAAAGGCGGCAACGACAGCGGCAACGGCAACGGCAACGGCAACGGCAACGGCGCAGAATTCAAATCGATGCCCTTTGAGGCAACGCGATACTGGCTAACGTTCGACATTATCAACCAGACAGACCGTGAAGACTGGGTGATTTTCATCCCCATGTACCTTGTAAACAGCGTCGAACTAATCGCCGTCGATGAACAAGGCACACGTCAATACGCGCGCAGCGGCGAAGATCTCGACATCTATGCTCGCCCATTTAACGATTTTGGAAATTCGCTGCCTATAACGCTCAAACCAAACCAGCGTTATCAGGCTGCAATTTTGGTTCACGATCAGTATCTGCCGACGCTTTCGATCGACGAAATAAGCCTGATGGATAGTGAGCACTACAATCAGGTTTCCTTTCGATTGAGCGCCACAATCATCGCATCACTCTCCACCATGATCGTGATGGGCGTGTTTATGCTGCTGCTCTGGTGGCGAATCCGCGATCCCACCTACGGCTGGTACGGCCTGTTTTCGCTTGCAACATTCATTATCTGGGCAATCAACTACGAGTTTCTACGCGCGCTATTTTTATCAACGAAAGATCTTTACCTGGCCAATTACCTGGCGATGGCCGCCATGTTGTTTTTCTCTGCTCAACTCACCAGAACCTATCTCGAACTGCGGCGTTTCTCGCGTCGGATCGACCGCATCTATTTCCTATACGCCGCACTAATCGTGCTGTGGATGTGCGTAATTGCGTTCGTCCCCTATCACGTCAGCTACATGGTCAGCGCCGCACTTGCACTGCTCTCACTTCCAATATTGTTTTCAGCATTATTCGTGACACTACGCGCAGGATTTCGCCCGGCCCGCGTTTATCTCGTGGCCTGGACGCTCTACTTTTCCAACGGAACACTGGTCGCCCTGGACGGCCTGGGCATGAATCTATCCACTGCCTCTATCCGCTTATTGACCGTCACATCCACCGCCGTCGGCCTCATCGTAATGGCCTATTCTGTGATTCAACGAATCGAACAACTTCGCGATGACAAAATTATCGCAGAACAACGCGCGCGCACCGATTCACTGACCGGCCTTCTAAACCGCGCTGCCTTCGACTTCGACTGCAATCTCCACAGAAACGAAGCCCATAAAGGCCAGATTCCAGACCTCACATTTACATACATCGATCTCGATGGTCTGAAAAAAACCAACGACACCCTTGGACACCATCAAGGCGACCAACTGCTGATCACTTTCGCCCAAAACTTAATCATTCACTTTAGAAACCGCGATCAGATTTATCGCCTGGGCGGCGACGAGTTCATCCTTGTTTTTGTTGACGGCGACCGCCATTTGCTCTCAGAGCTTATCCGCACACGCCTCACCTCGGTCATCAAACAATTGCGAGTATCTGGATTTCCTGAAGCCGATTGTAGCTTCGGCATCGCCTCGCTCAACGAAACAAACGGCAGCCTCAAGAACGCCATCAAACTTGCAGACGAGCGCATGTATCAACACAAAAGATCCAAACACACGCCCGCTCCCATGCCCGTCTACTAACCTAATCGTTCAACATCCGCCGCCAGCCAACCAGAACTCAACCGACCGTGTACACGCACCCTTCGTCTGCAAACCTGAGCTCTTCCAGCGTCATCCCCGTCATTTCGTCTGGATAATGCACGACCAACATCTTTTCACGCAGCTCCGCCGGCAAACTCATCAACCGATAAAGCGGCGTATGCGCTGTCCCAAGCGTACTTTCATGCAAAATCAAATCACTGTCCGACAACCACTCGATAAGCTCCGGATCGAATGCAGTATCGCATGAATACCCCAGCGTATGCTCACCATCCGAAATCTTGAGCGCCATCGTCGCAATATGATGCAACGTACGACGCGTCTCGATAACAAACGGACCAATCACCGTCGGCTCGTCCCACGACATCACCCGCAAATCCATCAGATCTTTCGATTCCAGCGTCTGATACTGCTCCCCGGTCCACATCTGACCGAGCGAAACCGCAAGCCGCTTCTCCCACAAATCCGCCGCCGCCTCCGCATGCGTATAAACCGTCAGCCGACGCTCAAGCGCCATGCTGCGATACGCCGCAACCATTTCCAACCCGTTGACGTGATCCCCATGAAGATGCGTGATGATCATCGCATCGATATGCTCCACACCCAGCGCACCTTTCCCATGCGCAAAATCATTGGCCGCCAGCGCACCGCGATAGCTATCCGGACAATCAACCGCCAGCACAAAATCGCCCTTGCGCACCAAAAAATTCGTCCCAAAGTGCATCACCGAAAATGCATCGCCTACGCCATTCATCAATACTTCAAACGCCACTACTACCTCACTCTCTTAACTCGAACGCTTCACTACGATTACAACCGAACAAACACCCACCCTTACCCACCGTCCGAATAACGAATCATTCCAACAGCTTGCATCAACGCGTACATCGTCGTTGGACCAACAAACGAGAAACCACGTTTTTTCATCGCCTTGGAT
>JBEBSM010000263.1:0-5888 GCA_040394315.1 Lujinxingia vulgaris | reverse complement strand
CCAGCACCCTCGCCCTGGGTAACCGTCCACCTGGACACGACGCCTGCCGAAGCCAATCTGTATCGGCAAGATTCATTTGTCGGAATTACGCCCATCGTTCTCGAAATCGAGCGCGGCGATCAGCCCATCCAATACATGTTGCGCAAACCCGGATTCGTCGACCGACCGTTGCTGATCACACCTGACGATGACATCAGCCATACAATTGAATTGCTGGCCGATGCCAACGAACCAGAGCCAGAACCGCCAGCCCCGGTCGTGCAAAAGGTTGCGGAAAAACGCGAACCGCCTGCTCCAAAACCCGCGCCAAAGGTTGAAAAACCAAAAGAAACACCAAAACCTAAAGCTGAAAAACCAAAAGAAACACCAAAACCTAAAGCTACAAAACCCAAAGAAACCACAAAGCCCAAGAACGACGACTCTAAGCCCGTCAAAATCTTGAATCCCTTTGATTTCTAAGCCCTTAGCGCGCAATAAACCGCGCTTTTCATAGATACGTTTGTTGAACACGAGCATTTCTGTCATGGCCAAATGTCTGCAATCCCCCTGCCCTGCCTCGCCAAAACGATCATGGCACGCTGCTATCACGCATCACTTTGGCGCACGCCTGCTCACCACTGTGCTTGTGGGCACAACATCTCTTGGTGCGTTTCTTGCCGCACCACAAGAGGTCAGCGCGCAGTCAAAACAGGATATGCTCGACGCTCGCGACGCGTTTATGAAAGCCAGTGAGTTTTTTGAAAACGAAGACTATCTGCCCGCCGCAGAAGAGTTTCTCAAAGCCTACAAACTCTCCGACCGCTCCGCCCTACTCTACAACGTCGGCCAGGCCTATCGGCTCGCGGATGAACTCGATGAAGCCGAAAAATATCTTCAACAGTACCTCGCGGAACAGCCCGATGCGCCCAACGCGGACGAAGTCGCCGAGATCATCATCAACATCCAACAGACCATCGCCGCACGCATGGCGACGCTCTCCATCACAACCGAACCATCGGGACAAAACGTCTTTATCAACGCCGAAACAACCGAGCGCTGCAAAAGCCCCTGCACACTGACATTGGCCGCCGGCGAATACGAAGTCCACGTGCGCGCCAAAGAATGGGCACCCCGCAGCCGTACCGTTCGCCTCGCTGCCGGCGAAAAAAACCAGATGCGTCTCGAACTCGAGCGCGTTCGGCAAGAAGGCTCGCTAATCGTCCGCACAGATCTTCGCCAGGGCACGCTCCGAGTCGCACCCAATTACGAATTTGACCTGCCTCTCTCCGGCCCCGTAAAACTGGCCCCCGGTGAGCACACCATCGAACTCGTCGGTTCAAAGCGCGCAGTCTGGCAAGGAAAGGTCAATGTCGTTGCCAACGAAACAACCGAAATCCTCGTTCCAATGCAGGGTTTCACCGACGCACGCGCAGCCTCAAGTCCCCTCAAAATGGCCGCCTACGGATTGGGCGGCGCATCCCTCGGACTCATCACCGGCGCCGTTATCATGGGACTCCAGGCCGGCGACACGCACACCGCACTCCAAACCCAGCGACAGGCATTCGGTGTTGTCGACGCCGATCTGTTAACACAGGGCAAAAACGAGCAGTTCTCCGCCAACGTCCTCTGGGGCGCAGGCGCTGCAACCCTGCTCACCGGCGCAGGCCTGTACGTCTGGGATTGGATCAGCAACAGCCCCAAAGGCGAGCAGGTCTCTGGCGAATCGACCCCGACCGTTTATCCGCCCAAAAACGCAGACACAACACCTGAAGAAGGTAAAAGCAGCGTCGATCTCCTCGAATAAAATGCTCGACGCACGCTCTTACAACAAAAACTTAACCCCATCTAACACGCGGAGCTGGTCATAAATCGCCAGCACATCGTCGGCGGACGGAACCTTCACCGTCAACGTAACCGATTGGTGCTTTCCGCCCGAACTCTCGCGGGTCGCTACCGAAAAATCGGCCCGATCGCCCAACACGATCACCGCCGCCTGCACCACACGCGATATAAATTCCGGAGAGTTTGTGCCTATGACCTTGAACACATAAGCGCCCGGAAATTCGTGTACGGCATTCAGTTTATCAAGCAGTGCATTGCGATCTTCCATCGGTTTCTCCATTTCTTTACTTTCGAATTTTTTGCAAACCATATCTACTACGCGTTGTGAAACAGTCGCGCGTCTCAAAAATGTCTACTTTCACACTTACAGACACGTAGCAATCCTTCTGACACAAAATTAGCGACGCTGCCCATTCATTCCATCCTTTCGCGGCGACCATGAAACCTACCATCATTCTCGCGTCCGGCTCTCGTTACAAACAAGAGCTCATGCAACGTTTAGCCCTTCCTTTCAACGCAATAACTGCCGACATCAACGAAACTCGCCAGCACGGCGAACAGCCCCTGGCGTTGGCTGAACGGCTCGCGCGCGAAAAAGCCGCAGCCGTTGCCATTCTGCATCCCCACGCTTTTGTCCTCGGCACCGATCAGGTAATTGCTCTGGAGGATCGTGTCTTTACCAAACCGATCACCGCACAGGCAGCGGTTCAGCAACTCAAGACGTTGCGCGGTAAAACGCACGAACTCATCACATCCATTGCCCTCATCGCGCCGGATGGCAAAATCCACAATTCGACCGCGCACTATGCGATGTCGATGCGCGATGTATCCGACCAAGAAATCGAGGACTACATCCGCGAAGATTCTCCACTCGACTGCGCGGGCGCCTACAAAATCGAGTGCGCCGGCATTCGGCTTTTTCGTTCGCTGCAAGGCGACGATTACACGGCAATCATCGGTTTACCACTGACCCACGTCTGGCAATTACTAGAAATTGCCGGCTATTTTTCATCAACCACAGACCAAACACTATGAAACAGGACAACACCATGGATTTTCAGACCCTTGAGCGCTACCGCTCGCTTGTCGGCGACTGGGATGCTTTTACCGAAGCGCTCTCGCGTCCCCAGCCTGTCTGCGTTTGGACAAACACCCTCAAAACCACACCCGAAGCACTCGCCAAAACCCTGGCCGAACACGGCTGCGCATCCACCCCCATTCCCTGGTATCCACGCGGATTCACGCTCCCCGAAAACATCAGCCCCGGAAATCGCTTCGAATACGTCGCCGGCCTCTACCACGTCCAGGAAGAAACCTCGATGCTCCCCGTCGTCCTACTCGACCCACAACCCGGCGAGCGAATCATCGATTTGTGCGCAGCGCCGGGGAATAAGGCTGTGCAGATTGCCGTGCACATGGAAAGCACCGGCACCCTCATCGCCAACGACCGCAACTATCGCCGCGTCCGCGCCATCGGCCACGCTTTTGAACGCCTCGGCGTCTACAACGTCTCCACCACCACCTTCGACGCCACGAGTTACCCGGTCAGCGCCGGCGTTTTCGACCGCGTTTTGGCCGACGTCCCCTGCTCCTGCGAAGGCACTTCCCGCAAACACCCGGAAGTCCTCGACCCCAGCCGACGCCCCGGATCGAACGCCACCGTCCAAAAAGCAATCCTCAAAAAAGCCATCCAACTCTGCCGCCCAGGCGGACGCGTCGTCTATTCGACCTGCACCTACGCGCCCGAAGAAAACGAAATGATCGTCCAATCAATCCTCGACGAAAACCCACCCGGAAGCCTGAAAATGCTCCCCGCTGTCATCCCCGGATTTGTAAGTTCACCCGGCCTACTTTCCTGGCAAGAACACACATTTGCCCCCCAAATGGAGAACGCCATGCGCGTCTACCCACACCAAAACGACACCGGTGGATTTTTCGTCGCCGTCATCGAAAAAGCCGCATAAACCCCGATACCACAAGGCCCGCTCCCTTCTCTGAGACAGCTCCTCCATCGACCCAACTCACTCGCCAGTGAATAAATGTTCCACACACCAACCTGGCGCCCCTAATTGTCACTCTCACCCTCTACTCTTCAGCACCGGATGTACCCCATGACCGCAACACAAACTCCTACCCCAGAACTCGTGCAAACAACCGCACTGGTCGATGCCGCGCCCTATTTTGAAACCCTTCAGGACTACTTTGGAATCGATCCCAAAACCTTCGAAGGCCTCTCCCTGGTCCGCGCAAACTCCAAAATCTTGCACATCGTCAACACCGATCACCAGCCGCCACTGCGCCCCAAACCCGACGGCGTTGGCATGCCGTTTTTACGTGTTAATATGGCCGTGTACAAACTTACTACGCCCGCAGCCATGCGTTTCGGCAGCGCCGCCACCAAAAACGTCCTCGCTGACGCACCGCAAGCTATCGCCAGCGCCTATCTTGCCCGCAAAAATTTTGATGTTACCCACGAACAGGCCAAAAACTTCACCGGAAGAGGCTACGTTCTGATAGGATACCAAAATAGAATCTTAGGACTGGGCTTTTTCTGGCCCAATTCCGAAAATGCTGACGCACCAAACAGCGATCCCGACGTAGCCGGACAGGTCGAAAGTTTTTTTCCAAAGGCCTGGAGCGTCGCGGAAGACCGCTATCCATTTGGCGAAGAAAATGAGCAATAACACACTTACCCAGTCTGCATCCGAACCGTGCGCTTCGTCCGAAACCATCGTTTTTCGGCAACGCGAACTGCGCGTTCTCCAATCGCTCGGCCAGGACAGCATCGGGTACGCATGGCTCGTTATCGACGAGCAAATTGCCGCGCCAAAATCAGCACCCGGCACCAACGACTCACATCCCGATGCGCCGGTCCAAGAAGGTCCCGAGCCACCACCAATCCCGTTTGTTCTCAAAACAATCGTCGGTCTAACACCCAAAGATCTGGCGGCGTTTGAGCGCGAGTTCCAAACCCTCGCGCGCCTCGATCACCCCGGACTTGCACGTTTTCGACAGCTTGAAACCACATCCGACAACAGCAGCACCTACACGCGCGATTACACCGACGGCCAGGACTTTCTCAGCTACCTGCGTCGACCCGCCACCGAGCGCGAACAACACGATCTGCGCATCCGCCTGAACGACGGCGAAGCCTCCCATCTGCATACAACCGACATCGATCTCAAAGCCCCAATCAATACCACCAACCCAATCACGCAGACCGCAGATCCAAACGCCGAACCGTCCACCATTGAGCTCGATCTTTCCGATCTTGAACTCGAACCCATCCAAACCTTGCTCAGCGGCGAATTACCCCCCGAAAACAACGCGTTCGACAGCCACGCACCACTCGATCTGATATTTTTACGCCTGGAACACATCCTACCGCAGCTTTTAAGCGTGCTCGAATACCTGCACCGTTTCCGCCGCGTACACGGAAACCTGACGTCCGCAAACATCCAGATCGACTCGAACGGCACCGCGCACGTCGGCGATTTCGGGCTGCGCAGATTGTTGAAATCCGCCAAATCGCACACCGACGACGCACCAGAAAACGTGCTGAATTCAGCATCCCAAAGCATGTCGGAACTGGCCCTCGAACAAGCCGGCGACCTTCACGCACTCGGCTGCTTACTATTCGACGCCATCGCTCCACCACGACCCGCAAACCTGGAAAACCAGCGCGATTCACTACTCGCTGTGCAACCTCACTGCCCCGCCACCTGGATCGAGCTTGTCCACGATCTCCTGCACGCGCAACCAGCCCAACGCCCGGATCTGCAAACAATCCGCCGACTTATCGAAAGCTCCGTCGCACGCTCCGTCGCACTGCCACCCACCCGAATCGATGAACAAAGCACATTTTTTGGCCGAAACCACATCCTCGATTCCATCCTCGAAACCGCAAAAAAAACCACCTCAACCCGCGATCTGCACTTTGTCCTCCTAACCGGACAAGTTGGCATCGGAAAAGCAGCCCTGCTCGACCTCCTGGCCTACCGCAGCGCCCAGACCGGCTGGCTCGTGCTCCGCGGCGCCTGCTATCAAAGCGACGTCACGCTCTACCA